>NZ_JAPDCD010000028.1:0-68955 GCF_027705695.1 Aeromonas sp. QDB62
GCTGATATGGCTCAGTTGGTAGAGCGCATCCTTGGTAAGGATGAGGTCCCCAGTTCGACTCTGGGTATCAGCACCATGAAAGCAAAAGCCTCCCTGAAAAGGGAGGCTTTTTTGCATTTATCTTTCGGAAAAATGCCACCATATCCTCTGCTGATCTCCATTTCTCGGGGTTTCATACTTCTCCATCACTCTTCATTTTTGTGGTTCGTTTGACCACAAAACCTATTAATTTCCCGATATTCATCGTTGTTTGATTGACGTAAAACGTTTTACATGTAAAATCCGGCGCGTTTTGCCAATTACGTGGAGAGAGAGCATGGCGCAGGATAACGAATACTGTTTGAGGGCGGTTCCCGCCAAGGGGCGCAAAGGTGTGCTGTCGCTGATGCTGGTGATGCTTGGCCTGACCTTCTTCTCTGCCAGTATGTGGACAGGCGGGGCGCTCGGTACCGGGCTGGTGTTCGATGATTTCATCAAGGCGGTACTGATCGGCAACTTGCTGCTGGGGATCTACACCGCCTGTCTCGGTTATATCGGTGCTTCAACCGGTCTCTCTACCCATCTGCTGGCTCGTTACTCCTTTGGGGTGAAAGGTTCCTGGCTGCCTTCGCTACTGCTGGGCGGCACTCAGGTCGGCTGGTTCGGCGTCGGCGTGGCAATGTTTGCGCTGCCGGTGCAGAAGGCGACCGGCATCGATGTGAACTGGCTGATCGCCATTTCTGGCATTCTGATGACGGCGACCGTCTACTTCGGCATTTCCGCCCTGATGGTGCTGAGCTTTGTGGCCGTGCCGGCCATTGCGCTGCTCGGCGGCTACTCGGTCTGGCTGGCGGTGACCTCGACCGGTGGCATGGCGGCGCTGCAGCAGGTACAACCAAGCAATCCCATCGAGTTCACTACGGCGCTGACCATGGTGGTCGGTTCCTTTATCAGTGCAGGAACTCTGACCGCCGACTTTGTCCGATTTGGTCGCAAACCCTGGGGCGCCGTCATGATTACCATGGTGGCGTTTTTTTTGGGCAACACGCTGATGTTCGTCTTCGGCGCAGCCGGTGCGGCGGTGACCGGTCAGGCTGATATTTCGGAAGTGATGCTGATGCAGGGGCTGCTGATCCCCGCCATTCTGGTGCTGGGCCTCAATATCTGGACCACCAACGACAACGCGCTCTATGCCTCCGGCCTCGGTTTTGCCAACATTACCGGCCTCAAGAGCAAGCCGCTCAGCGTGATCAATGGATTGATTGGTACGGCTTGCGCCCTCTGGCTTTACAACAACTTTGTCGGCTGGCTGGCCTTTTTGAGTACGGCAATCCCGCCGATCGGTGGCATTATCATCATGGATTTCCTGCTCAATCGTGAGCGTTACCGTCAGTTTGCCGATCAACAGTTCGAGACGGTACGCTGGCAGGCGCTGGTCGCCACGGCAGTCGGGGTGGCTGTCGGTAAATGGCTGCCGGGCATAGTGCCACTCAACGCGGTATTGGGCGCCGCCTTCACCTATTTCATTCTGGTTCGCCTCACCCAGCGGCCGGTTCTGGTACAGGAAGCTAGCAAATGCTGATTCAACATATTCGTTTGGCCGATCGGGAAGGATTGTGGCAGATCCGCTGTCAGGATGGGGTCATCACCGCCATCGAACCCCATGACGAACATGCCGTAGCTGGTCGGGTGCTGGACGGGGAGGGCGGTCTGGCGATCGCCCCCTTTATCGAACCCCATATTCACCTCGATACCACCCAGACAGCGGGCGAGCCGAGCTGGAATCTCTCCGGGACGTTGTTCGAGGGGATCGAGCGCTGGGCCGAGCGCAAGGCGCTGCTGACCCATGAGGATGTGAAACAGCGCGCCATCCAGACACTGAAGTGGCAGATCGCCAACGGCATCCAGTTTGTGCGTACTCACGTTGATGTCTCCGACCCCAATCTGATTGCCCTGAAGGCGATGCTGGAGGTGCGGGAAGAGATGAAGGAGTGGGTGGAGCTGCAAATTGTCGCCTTCCCGCAGGAGGGGATCCTCTCCTACCCGAATGGTAAGGCCTTGCTGGAGGAGGCGCTCAGGCTGGGGGCCGACGTGATCGGCGCGATCCCCCATTTCGAGTTTACTCGGGAATATGGGGTCGAAAGTTTGCACTACATCTTCGATCTTGCCGAGAAGTATCAGGTTCTGGTCGATGTGCACTGCGACGAGATCGATGACGAGCAGTCTCGTTTCATCGAGACGCTGGCAACCCTGGCCTACGAGCGGGGTATCGGTCATAGAGTCACCGCCAGTCACACCACCGCCATGCACTCCTACAACGGTGCTTATGCTTCCCGCCTGTTCCGTCTGCTGAAGATGGCGGACATCAACTTCGTGGCCAATCCGCTGGTGAACATTCACCTGCAGGGACGGTTCGATACCTATCCCAAACGTCGCGGCATTACCCGGGTGAAGGAGATGCTGGAGGCGAACATCAACGTCTGTTTCGGTCACGACGACGTGTTCGACCCCTGGTATCCCATGGGCACTGCCAACATGTTGCAGGTGCTACACATGGGGCTGCATGTCTGCCAGATCATGGGTTACGAGCAGATCAACGACGGTCTGAAGCTGATCAGCAGCCACAGCGCCCGCACCCTGAATGTGCAGGATCGCTATGGTATCGAAGTGGGCAAACCGGCCAACCTGTTGGTCCTGCCCGCCGACAACGGCTTCGATGCGGTGCGCCGTCAGGTGCCGGTGCGTTACTCGGTCCGCCACGGCAAGGTGATTGCCCAGACCCGCCCGGCCCAGACCGAAATCGTGCTGGGTCAGCCCGAGCCCATCGATTTTCGCCGCTGAGATTTCAATCAGGCTGGGTGGCGATTAGTTCCGCCTCTGGGCACAAGGGCCGCCATTGCGACATAATGGCGGCCTGACCCTGAGGGAGTGACACCATGCAAACCTGGTTCTATGTTGCTGCAGGGGGCGCCATCGGCGCCTGCCTTCGTTTTGGAATTGCCGAACTGATGGCCTTGCTGCTGGGGCGCCACTTTCCTTACGGGACTCTGGTGGTCAACGTGGTGGGCTCTTTCATCATGGGGGTAGCGTTCGCCCTCATCAGCCACGGTCATGTGGTAGAACACCCGATGAAGCCGCTGCTGATGGTGGGGATCCTCGGTGCCCTGACCACGTTTTCTTCCTTTGCCCTCGATACGGTAGTGCTGGCTCAACATGGAGCCTATCTGAAAGCGCTGCTCAATATCGGTCTCAATCTCTTCCTCTGTCTGGCCATGGTGGTGCTGGGCATGCAGTTGGTTGCGAGCCGGGTTTAAGGTGTCCGGACGCCAGTGGCTCTGGTAAACTGGCGGCCATTCTTTGCTCTATGGGTGTTTAAGGGATGTCAGAACAAGCAACGACAACGCATTTTGGCTTTAAAACCGTGGCCGCGACCGAGAAGGAAACTCTGGTAGCAGGTGTCTTCCATTCGGTGGCAGCCAAGTATGATCTGATGAACGATCTGATGTCGTTCGGCATCCACCGCCTGTGGAAGCGCTTCACCATCGACTGTTCCGGTGTGCGCAAGGGCCAGAAGGTGCTGGATCTGGCCGGTGGTACCGGTGACTTGACCGCCAAGTTCTCCCGCATCGTCGGCGAGACCGGTCAGGTAGTGCTGGCGGATATCAACGACTCCATGCTGAAAGTGGGCCGCGACAAGCTGCGCAATCTGGGGGTCGCCAACAACGTCTCCTACGTGCAAGCCAATGCCGAGGCGCTCCCCTTCCCGGATAACCACTTCGACGTGATTACCATCGGCTTCGGCCTGCGCAACGTCACCGACAAGGACAAGGCGCTCGCCTCCATGTTTCGGGTGCTCAAGCCGGGTGGCCGTCTGCTGGTGCTGGAGTTCTCCAAGCCGGTCAGCGAAGTGATCGCCAAGCTCTATGACCTCTACTCCTTCAAACTGCTGCCGAAAATGGGCGAAATCGTCGCGAACGACGGTGAAAGCTACAAGTATCTGGCAGAGTCCATTCGCATGCACCCGGATCAGCAGACCCTGGCGGGCATGATGGAAAATGTCGGTTTCGAGCAGGTGGAGTACTTCAATCTGACCCAGGGTGTGGTCGCCCTGCACCGCGGTTACAAGTTTTAAGGTTGCCTATGCCAATCCCGATACAACTGGATGCCATGGTCACCGCGGTGATCGAAACCAGCCTCAACCAGTTGCTGGCGCTGGACAAACAGAGCCCGGAGCGGCTGCGCAAACTGGTGGGCAAGGTGCTCAAGCTGGAGCTGCGTGAACTCAAGCCGCTCTGGTTTGTCTTCTCCGAGCGTCGGCTGGATGTGCTGGCCCAGCATGAAGGGGAGGCCGATGCGGTGCTTAGCCTCTCCCTGACCGCCCTCGGTCTGCTGAAAGACCCGTCCGCCCTGACCCGCTATATCCGCGAGGAGAAACTGGATCTGAGCGGTGATCCCCAGCTGGTACAGGCATTCAGCGTGCTGCTGGGTGAGCTGGATATCGACTGGGAGGAGGAGCTGTCGCGCTATACCGGCGACGTGCTGGCCCACACCCTGTTCAGCGGTGCCCGTCAGGCGCGTCGCTTGGTCGGTCGCGAACTGTGCCGCACCCGCAGCCAGCTGGCGGAATATCTGACCGAAGAGGCTCGCCTCGCCCCCGGCCCGCTGGAAGTGGCGAGTTTCAACGATGACGTCGAGGTGCTGGCCCAGCAGCTCAAGGCCGTCGAACTGCGGCTGGCCCGCTTCGAACAGCAGGTGACCTGATGACCCCGAAGGAGTTCAAACGCCTCTATCGCATCATCACCATCCTGCTGGAGCAGGGCATCGACGAACTGGTGCCCGCCCGTTATCAACCCTGGCCGGGTCGTCTGGCTCGTCGCTCCCTGTTCTGGCTCAAGAACAAGCAACCGGATCTCAGCCGCGGTGCCCGCATCCGCCTCGCCTTCGAGGCCCTTGGCCCCATCTTCATCAAGTTTGGCCAGATGCTCTCGACCCGCCGCGACCTGTTGCCGCCGGATATCGCCGAGGAGCTGGCCCTGCTGCAGGACAGGGTGCCCCCCTTCTGCGGTCAGGCGGCGCGCCAGCAGATCGAGCTGAGCCTGGGTTGCCCCATCGAAACCCTGTTTGACGACTTCGACGAGACGCCGCTGGCGTCGGCCTCCATCGCGCAGGTGCATACCGCCCGCCTGAAGGAGAGTGGCCGCGAGATCGTCATCAAGGTGATCCGCCCCGACATCGAGCCGGTCATCGAGGCTGACCTGCGGCTGATGCAGGCGCTGGCCCGTCTGGTGGCCCGTTTTGTGCCCCAGAGTGCGCGGCTGCGCCCCATCGAGGTGGTGGAGGAGTATCGCAAGACCATCCTCGACGAGCTGAACCTGATGCGCGAAGCGGCCAACGCTATCCAGCTGCGCCGCAACTTCACCGGCTCAGAGGCGCTCTATGTGCCTGAAATCATCACCGACCTCTGCCGCGAGCAGGTGCTGGTGATGGAGCGCATCTACGGTATTCCGGTCTCCGATATACCGGCGCTGGAAGCCAACGGCACCAATATGAAGCTGCTGGCCGAGCGCGGGGTCGAGGTCTTCTTCACCCAGGTGTTCCGCGACAGCTTCTTCCATGCCGACATGCACCCGGGCAATATCTTCGTCTCTTACGAACATCCGGAAAACCCGCTCTGGATCGGCATCGACTGCGGCATCGTCGGTACCCTCAATCGGGAAGATAAACGCTATCTGGCGGAGAACTTCCTCGCCTTCTTCAACCGTGACTATCGTCGGGTGGCGGAGCTGCACGTGGAGTCGGGCTGGGTACCGGCAGACACCAAGGTGGACGAGTTCGAGTTTGCCATCCGCACCGTGCTGGAGCCCATCTTCGAGAAGCCGCTCTCCGAGATCTCGTTCGGTCATGTGCTGCTCAACCTGTTCAACACCGCACGTCGCTTCCATATGACGGTGCAGCCGCAGCTGGTGCTGCTGCAAAAGACCCTGCTCTATGTGGAAGGGTTGGGGCGTCAGCTCTACCCGCAGCTCGATTTGTGGCAGACCGCCAAGCCGTTCCTCGAAAACTGGATGCACGAACAGGTAGGGCCCAAGTCGGTATTGAACGCCATCAAGGAGAAGGCGCCATTCTGGGCCGAGAAGCTGCCGGAGCTGCCGGAGCTGGTCTATGAGACTCTGCGCCAGACCCGTCATCAGCAGCGTCATTTCGACCAGATGTTTGCCGAGTTCCGCCGTCACAGCCGTCGGCAGGGGCAGGCCCGCTACCTCTTAGGGGTTGGAGCCAGCCTGCTATTGGCGGGTGTATTCTTGCTGACCCAAAAACAACACATTGAGTGGGGACAAGCCAGTCTCGCCGGTGCAGCCCTCTGCTGGCTGGTCGGCTGGTTGCGAACCCGTTCCCATTAATCAACAACCGCGCCGTCAGGCGCCTGTTCTGGAGAGAAAATCATGGGTGGTATCAGTATTTGGCAATTGTTGATCATTGCAGTCATCGTCGTGCTGCTGTTCGGTACCAAGAAACTGCGCGGCATTGGCGGTGATCTGGGCGCGGCGGTCAAAGGGTTCAAGAAAGCCCTCTCCGACGAGCCGGCTGATGCCAAGGCCGAGCAGAAAGATGCCGAGTTTCCCCCGAAACAGCTGAACGAAGCGGCCACTCAGAGCAGTGAGACCGCCAAACAGAAAGACAAAGACCAGGCCTAAGCCATGTTCGATATCGGTTTTTGGGAGCTGGTCGTTATCGGTGTGGTAGCACTGGTGGTACTGGGGCCCGAGCGGCTGCCGGTTGCCATCCGCACGGCTACCCACTGGATCCGCCTCATTCGTTCGACCGCGAACTCGGTCAAGTCCGAGCTGGAGCAGGAGCTCAAGTTGCAAGAGCTGCATAACGACCTCAAGAAGGCCGAACAGTTGCAGATGAGCAACCTGAGCCCCGAGCTGCAGGAGTCCATCGAACAGCTCAAGGCGGCGGCCCAGTCGGTCAATCGCCCCTATCAGGTGGAGAACGAGATCCGTCCGCCGCGCCCCGAGCCGGTCGCCCAGGCTGAGCCTGTCACGCCGGTGGAGCCTGCGGTGCAGCTGAGCCACGACGTGCCACCGGTCAATAGCCAGCGGGAGAGCGAGCCGGTGCCGGTCAGCGACTCCACAGTAAAAGGGGAGGTGAAGCCATGAGTCAGGCCGAACAACCTCTGATCAGCCATCTGGTTGAGCTGAGAACCCGCTTGCTGCGCTCCATTTCCGCCATTCTGGTGGTGTTTCTTGGGCTGATCTACTTCTCCAACAACATCTACGACTTCGTGGCCCAGCCGCTGCTCAGCCAGCTGCCGGAAGGGACCAGCATGATCGCGACGGATGTGGCGACCCCCTTCCTGACGCCGATCAAGCTGACTCTGGTGGTCTCCTTCTTCGTGGCGATCCCCTATCTGCTCTATCAGGCCTGGGCCTTTATCGCCCCCGGTCTGTATCAGCATGAGCGGCGGCTGATCATGCCGCTGGTCGCCTCCAGTGCCGTGCTGTTCTATGCCGGCATGGCGTTCGCCTACTACGTGGTGTTCCCGCTGGTGTTCGGTTTCTTCACCAGTACCGCCCCCGCCGGGGTGACGGTGGCGACCGACATCGCCAGCTATCTGGACTTCGTACTGACCCTGTTCTTCGCGTTCGGGGTCGCGTTCGAAATTCCGGTAGCCACCATACTGCTGTGCTGGACCGGTGTGACCACCCCCAAGAACCTGAAGGAGAAGCGTCCCTACGTCATCGTCGGGGTGTTTGTGGTCGGCATGCTGCTGACGCCGCCTGATGTCTTCTCCCAGACCCTGCTCGCCATCCCGATGTGGGCGCTGTGGGAGATAGGTCTGTTCTTCGCCCGCTTCTACGTGAAGAAAGAGGATGAAGAGCAACAGGAACAACCGGATGGGGAGAGCTGAGGCTCTGTTCGTCACCTGTTTGCCGGACGGCGAGAGGATGACGAAGTCCGCAGGAATAGCAGAACGAGGGGAGCTGAGGCTCCCTTCCTCTTTTCATGCTCCCCTTCGAGGCGTATGGTGTTGGCCCATCGAGTAGATGGTTTTCAAATACCTGATATGTCTTCCTTTTGTTCGGAATGTCTCATCCCATGATCGATATCGGTTTAAACCTGACCAGCAGCCAGTTCGCCGGTGAACAGCCTGAGCTGGTGGCCCGTGCCTGCGCCGCCGGGGTCGAGGCCCTGATCCTGACCGGTACCGATCTGGCTGGCAGCCGCGAGAGCGCCGAGTTGGCCGCCCGCTGGCCGGGCTACTGCTTCTCCACCGCCGGGGTGCACCCTCACGATGCCAAGAGTGTCGATGAGACAACTCTGCCCGCCTTGCGCGAGCTGGCGGCGCTGCCGCAGGTGGTGGCGATCGGCGAGTGCGGCCTCGACTACAACCGCGACTTCTCCCCCCGTCCGGTGCAGGATGCGGTGTTCGATGCCCAGCTGGCTCTGGCCGCCGAGCTCGGGATGCCGGTGTTCCTCCATTGCCGCGATGCGCACGCTCGTTTCATCGAGATCCTCCGTCCCTGGTTGCCGAAGCTGCCGGGGGCCGTGTTGCACTGCTTCACCGGCTCCGACGAGGAGCTGGACGAGTGTTTGGCGTTGGGGCTGCATATCGGGGTGACCGGCTGGCTCTGCGACGAACGCCGCGGCCAGCTGCTGCGCGAGCAGGTGGCCCGTATTCCAGCTGGCCGCCTGATGATCGAGACCGACGCTCCCTATCTGGTGCCGCGGGATCTGAAACCGCGCCCGAAACGCAACGAACCCGCTTTTTTGCCGCACATCGCCCAGGTGGTGGCGGCCTGTCGTGGTGAAGCGCCCGAGGCCTTGCTGGCCCACACCCGGGCCACCTCCGCCGCGTTCTTCCAACTTCCTCTCCAGGAGTGATTCATGGCTACAACTCTTCCGGGCGCCTTTCCGGGCCGCCGCCTGCGCCGTCTGCGCAAACATGATTTCAGCCGTCGTCTGGTGCGCGAGAACGTACTGACCGTCAACGATCTCATCTATCCGGTGTTCGTGCTGGAGGGGGAGAACCGTCGGGAAGCCGTTCCCTCCATGCCGGGGGTGGAGCGCCTCTCCATCGATCTGTTGCTGGAAGAGGCTGCCGAGCTGGTGGAGCTGGGCGTGCCCGCTATCGCCCTGTTCCCGGTCACTCCGCTGGAGAGCAAGAGCCTGATGGCGGAAGAGGCCTACAACCCGAACGGGCTGGCCCAGCGCACCGTGCGTGCCCTCAAGGCCCGCTTCCCGGAGCTGGGGGTCATCACCGACGTGGCACTCGATCCGTTCACCACCCACGGTCAGGACGGCATCATCGATGATGAAGGCTATGTGTTGAACGACATCACCACCGAGATCCTGATCAAGCAGGCGCTCTCTCACGCCGAGGCCGGGGTCGATATAGTCGCGCCGTCTGACATGATGGATGGCCGCATCGGTGCCATCCGCGCTGCGCTGGAAGAGAATGGCTTCATCAACACCCAGATCATGGCCTACTCCGCCAAGTACGCTTCCTGCTACTACGGCCCATTCCGCGATGCGGTTGGCTCTGCCGGCAACCTCGGCAAGAGCAACAAGGCTACCTATCAGATGGACCCGGCCAACAGTAACGAAGCCCTGCACGAAGTGGCGCTGGATATTCAGGAAGGGGCCGACAGCGTGATGGTCAAGCCGGGCATGCCCTATCTGGACGTGGTTCGTCAGGTGAAGGATCAGTTCGGCGTGCCGACCTTCGCCTATCAGGTGAGTGGCGAGTACGCCATGCACATGGCGGCGATCCAGAACGGCTGGCTGAAAGAGAAGGAGTGCATCATGGAGTCCCTGCTCTGCTTCAAGCGGGCCGGGGCCGATGGCATCCTCACCTACTTCGCCAAGCGCGTGGCGCAGTGGTTGAAGGAAGATGCCCGCTAAGCTGATGTGTCCGAGCGTGTAACGGATAAAAAAGAGGGGAGCCGATGGCTCCCCTCGTTCGTTATGAATGTAGCCCGGACATAACTCCGGGCTGTGCCAATCGCGGTTGATGCGAGTGGCTGAGGGAGCCAGCGGCCCCCTCTTGGTTATGACCTGCTGATTACAGCTTGGTCCAGGCGTCGCTCCAGGCAGAGCCAATCGCGGTTGATGCGAGTGGCTAAGGGAGCCAACGGCCCCCTCTTGCTTATGACCTGCTGATTACAGCTTGGTCCAGGCATCGCTCCAGGCAGAGCCGGTACCCGGTGCATAGTGGCTGGTAGAACCACCACACCAGCCGCTGTACGGCCAGGGTTTGCACTCGTAGTTGCCACCGGCGTTGCTGACCCGATCACCGGCCTGATAGCCGGTGTTGGGGGCATAGGCCGGGTAGTCGCCATCGTTGCCGCCGTTGTCGCTCTCTTCGGCCAGGGTGACCGGGAAGCGCTGCACCACCGGCTGCTGGCCGTCAGCCAGACCGGTGATCACCACGTCGTAGCTGCCATCGGTGACGTTGCTGCCCTGCAGTACCAGGGTGCTGGTGCCGTTCACCTTGCTGCTGGTAGTGCCGTGGCTGCGGCCGTTCTGCTCCAGGGTCGCGGTGATCTGCACCGGGTTGGCGGTCGTCACGTTGAAACGGATGCTGACCTGACCGTTAACGATGGTGTAGTCGGAGCCCATGGCGCTGACGGTGAAGTCGCTGCTGTTGATCACTGGCGGTTTGTTGCCACCATCGCAATCGCTGTCGCCCTGAACTTTCCAGACACCCCAGTCACCGGTGGTGCCCGGCTCTTCATTCTGAGTCCACCAGCCTGCCAGCCAGTTCTTGCCGTTGTGGCTGACGATGTCGCCGCCCACGTAGACCTTCTTGGCATCCCAGCTGTTCTCACAGATGGCGCCCTGCTCTTTGACGGTCACGTTGCGCTGCTGGGTCACCAGCTGGCCTGCACTGTCGCTCACCTGATAGGTGAGGGTGTAGCGACCGACCTTGTTGCTGTCGACGCTGCCGCTGACCTTGATCTGGGCGGTCAGATCGCCATCTTCTTCGTCATGGGCGCTGACGCCGGTCATCGGATCGAAGGGGGTGCCCAGCTCCAGCGTGGTGTCGGTGACACCGCTGAATACCGGTTTCATGCTGTAGACCTCGACGCTGCGTACCTGCTCGGTGACGTTGTTGTCGCGATCGCTCACCTTGTAGGTGAGGGGGTAGAGACCAATGCGCTGGCTGTCTACCGAGCCTTCCACCTGGATCTGGCCAGTCAGGTCGCCATCTTCCTTGTCGTTGGCGGTGACCCCGGCCAGCGGATCAAAGGCGGTGCCCTGTTTGATGCGGGTATCGCTCACGCCGCTGAACACCGGCTTGCCGTTGTCGATCGGCGGGGTGATCTCCTGCTCGTGAATGAAGGGGCCGTAGCTCTTGATGAAGGATTCGTTGTAGGACTGACCGGCGGCATTGCGACCCATGTCCCAGTTGATGGACCAGGTCATCACGCCGCGCAGCGGCTGACCCTGATTCTTCAGCTTGTTGAAGGCATCGAACAGATCCTGCGGATTCTTGACGTAACCGGTGGCAGCGGCATCGATGTTGGTCGGGATGCCGAACACCAGCTTGTCGTGGGGGATCTTGTAGTAGCCGCGAGTGCCGTTGATCAGCGAGTCGGCGATGTAGTAGATGAACTCTTCTTTCAGCGCATCGTTGTTCTGGGCAATCCAGCCGATACCGTCGATCCAGATGCCATCGCCACCCTGGTTGTAGAACTGCGGGTTGATCCAGTCGTAGTAGCCTTCCAGCGCCCGCAGATAGGGGGTGTAGAGGCCGTTGGCGGTCAGGTAGGGGAACTCCGGCGCCATGGTGATGAGGAAGTTTTTCCCCTGGGCGCGGTAGTGATCCTTGACCAGACGCAGGGCGGCCGGGATCACGGTCTGGTTGTTGGCGGCGGTGACGGCAGCCTGCTCCAGATCGATATCCAGACCATCGAAGCCATAGGTCTCCACCAGACGGATGATCTCGTCGGCGAAGGCCTGCTCCTGACCGGTACGCAGTTCGATGTGCGCATCGGCACCACCCAGCGCCAGCAGCACGGCACGGCCCTGGCGGTTCAGCTCGGCGATTTGCTCGATGAACTGGCTTTCGCTCATGCCGGTGGCGGTATCCAGCTTGAAGGTCGGGATCGGATTGCTGCCATAGACCTTCATGAAGGAGACATCGACCACGTTGTATTGCGGGTTGACCTGATCGAGTTTGACGCAGGGGGCGGTACCGCCCTGATAACCGGCGCCGCCGCACCAGTTGTGCCAGTAGCCGACCACTACGCCGGATTGCGGGTTGACCATGCTCTGGCCAGCGGTTGCTGCGTGCAGCATGGGGCTGGTGGCGCCGATCAGGCAGCCCAGCAGGGAGAGTTTGAACTTGTTCATCATTGCTCCGTACATTGCAAAAGGAGGCCCATCAGGGGATGGGCTTCGGGGGCAGCTCCGCTGTCATAGGAAAATCCCTTAGACCGGTGGCTTTGCGTGGTGGCCTTTCGAACCACCTTGCCTTTTTCACCCGACCTCTGTCTGGTACAGAGAATCAAGCAGCCCCCAAATTAGCCGCATATGGTAGGAGGGGGAAGATAAATTAATCAATGTGCTCTTCTGTATGTCACATTTTGGAAAAATTTAATAATTCAATGTGTTCCATACGATGTTTGCTTAAATAACGCGATGCGCGACAAGGTGCCAACGCTGATGGCCACAGGCTTGGTGAGGACTTTGGTCATCACAATCGGCGCGAGCGAACTCCCGTTTTGTCGCGCGGGAAATATGGCGCGCAGGCCCGGCGGCTTGTGTCATGAGTTGACGCGCAGGGGGCAGGCGGAGCGCCGGTTGTGGGACGAATGGCAAAAAGGGGGCGGGAGTGTGATTCCAGCTTGATTATTGCATGGGTTGCCCACATGTTAGAAAGCCATACAGAGCTGCTAAAGCGGTCTGTTCAAGACCAAACAAGAGGTAACCGGGATGAATAACCCTTTGCTGACAATGGATTCGCTGCCCCCTTTCAGCCAGATCAAGCCGGAGCAGGTACAGCCTGCCGTGATTCAGGCGATTGCTGATTGCAAGCAGAAGATCAGCGATGTGCTGGCCCAGCGTGAACCCCATACCTGGGATAGCCTGATTGCCCCGCTGGAAGAGGTAAATGACCGTCTGTCACGGATCTGGTCGCCGGTCAGCCACCTCAACTCCGTACTCAACAGCGAAGCGCTGCGCGAGGCCCATGACGCCTGCCTGCCGCAGCTCTCCGAATTCCAGACCTATGTCGGTCAGCATGAAGGGCTCTATCAGGCCTATCTGGCCCTCTCCCAGAGCGATGACTTCCCGCTGCTGAGCGGCGCCCAGCGCAAGGAGATCCAGAATACCCTGCGTGACTTCCGCCTCTCCGGTATCGGTCTGCCTGCCGAGGCGCAGCAGCGTTACGGCGAAATTCAGGCCCGCCTCTCCGAGCTGGCCTCCCGCTTCAGCAACAACGTGCTGGATGCAACCCAGGGCTGGCACAAGCTGGTGGCCGATGAAGCCGAACTGGCCGGTCTGCCCGACAGCGTGCGTGCCGCTGCCCGTCAGATGGCCGAGCTCAAGGGCAAAGAGGGGTGGCTGTTCACCCTGGATATCCCCTCTTACCTGCCGGTGATGATGTACTCGGACAACCGCGAACTGCGTGCCGAGATGTATCAGGCCTTCACCACCCGCGCCTCCGATCAGGGCCCCAATGCGGGCAAGTGGGACAACTCCGCCATCATGAGCGAGCTGCTCACCCTGCGCCGCGAACTGGCTCAGCTGCTGGGCTTTGCCAACTATGCCGAGCTCTCCCTGGCCACCAAGATGGCGGACAAGACCGAACAGGTGGTGAGCTTCCTCACCGATCTGGCGGCCAAGTCCCTGCCGCAGGGCAAGGCCGAGTTGGAAGAGATCCGCGCCTTCGCCGCCGAGCAACACGGTCAGGGCGAGCTGGCTGCCTGGGATCTCGCCTACTACGCCGAGAAGCTCAAGCAGCACAAGTTCTCCATCTCCGACGAGCAGCTGCGCCCCTACTTCCCCGCCAGCAAGGTGGTGAAGGGGCTGTTCGAGGTGGTCAAGCGGGTGTTCGGCATGAAGGTGCGCGAGCGCCTCGGCATCGACACCTGGCACCCGGACGTGCGTTTCTACGACATCTTCGACGCCGAGGACGAGCTGCGTGGCAGCTTCTACCTCGACCTCTACGCCCGCGAGCACAAGCAGGGCGGTGCCTGGATGGACGTCTGCCTGGGTCGTCGCTACCGTCAGGATGGCTCGCTGCAAAAGCCGGTGGCCTACCTGACCTGCAACTTCAACGGCCCGGTGGATGGCAAGCCTGCACTGTTCACCCACAACGAAGTGGTCACCCTGTTCCACGAGTTCGGCCACGGCATTCACCACATGCTGACCCGCATCGACGTGGCCGGTGTCGCCGGTATCAACGGCGTGGCCTGGGATGCGGTGGAGCTGCCGAGCCAGTTCCTCGAGAACTGGTGCTGGGAGTCCGAGGCGCTGGCCTTTATCTCCGGCCATTACGAGACCGGCGAGCCGCTGCCTGCCGATCTGCTGGAGAAGATGCTGACGGCTCGCAACTTCCAGGCGGCGATGCAGATGCTGCGCCAGCTGGAGTTCGCCCTGTTCGACTTCCGTCTCCATCAGGAGTTTGACCCGGCCAATCCGGCGCAACTCCCGGCGCTGCTGGACGAGGTGCGCAGTCAGGTGGCCGTGATGACGCCACCGGCGTTCAACCGCTTCCAGCACAGCTTCTCCCACATCTTCGCGGGCGGCTATGCGGCGGGCTACTACAGCTACAAGTGGGCCGAAGTGCTCTCTGCCGATGCCTTCTCCCGCTTCGAGGAGGAGGGGATCTTCAACCCGGCGACCGGCCAATCTTTCCTGAAGAATATTCTGGAGAAGGGCGGCTCGAAGGAGCCGATGGAGCTGTTCCGTGCTTTCCGTGGTCGCGAGCCCAAGGTGGATGCCCTGCTCAGACACAGCGGGATTGCCGCCTGAGGGCCCCTTACCGTACTGAGCTTCAAGTAGATACTTTTTGCGGCATAGTGGGATCAAACCGTGATTTTTACGACAAAAAGGGACCTTTTGGTCCCTTTTTTCAAGGCTTTTTAATATCTTGCTGATTGCATATTTGCACTGCCCACGGCTCTTCAGTAGAGTCGTGTTCTAACCTTCAAGGAGAGAAAGCCACTTGCCATGAGGCGAGCACTCGATTCCGTCTATCAAATCATCTCCAGTCTGGCTCATTCGAGCGGCCAGGGATATTTCGATACTTTTGTGAGTGAAATCGCCGCTGCTGTGATGGCTGATGTCGTCCTGATCGCCAGCAGGGAATCAAATGCTTCCCATCTGACGGTGCAGGCTGCCTACCCCTCCTCCCTTGACCCCGATACCCTGACGCTGCCCCTGACTGACACCCCTGATGCCATTACCTGGCAGGAGGGAGAGGCCTGGTTCAGCGATCGTCTGTTGCAACTGTTCCCCGCAATGCCGCTCGCCGAGGCGTGGCAAGCCCAGGCCTACGCCGGGATTGCCCTCAAGGATGCGGATGGCGAGACCATCGGCGTCTGCTGCCTGCTCTATCACCAGCCGCAGGCCAATATGGGCAAGGTGATGGGGCTGCTCCGGTTGCTGGGGGCGCTGGCCGGGCGTGAACTGGCGCTGATGTTGCAGCGGCAATTGCCGCAACCTGTGCCCGATGCCCCCCAGCTGCTGCAGAGCATGCTGTTTCAGGCGCCGGTGGGGATCGGCAAGCTCGATCTCACCGGCCGGATTCTCTGGGCCAATCCGGCCATCGAGAAGATGCTGGGTTATTCCCTCGACGAGCTGCTGTATCGCTCCATCTCCGACATCAATCACCCCGAAGATTGGCAGCGCAGTCTCGAATGTTACGAGCAGATCCACCGTGGCGAGCGCAGCAGCTTCACCCAGGAGAAGCGCTACTTCTGCAAGGGGGGCGAGATCCTGTGGGGGCGGGTAACCGTCACCCTGATCCGCGATGAGCAGCAGCAGCCGGACTACCTGATGGTGCTGCTGGAGAATATCGATCCTCTCAAGCGCCATGCGGAGCAGCTCAAGCTCTCCCACCGGGTCTATGACAACCTCTCCGAGGCCATTCTGGTGTGCGATGCCGACAGCCGCATCGTCTCGGTCAACCCGGCGTTCGAGCAGATCACCGGTTACAGCGGTGACGAGGCGCGGGGTCAGCGGCCCAGCATGCTCAAGTCCGGGTTGCATGACCAGACCTTCTATGCCGACATGTACCATGCGCTGGAGCGGGTGGGGGTATGGCGTGGCGAGGTGTGGAACAAGCGCAAGAACGGCAAGCTCTATCCGCAGCAGCTGATGATCAGTACCCTGCGCGAAGCCGGCAAGATTCAGCAATATATTGCCATTTTTAGCGATCTTTCCCAGACCAAGCAGGCCGAGCAGAAGATCGCGACCCAAGCCAACTATGACAACCTCACCAGCCTGCCGAACCGCTGGCTGTTTGGCCGCTGCCTCACCCGCTTCTGCGAGCGGGGCGAGCGCTTTGCACTGATGGTGCTCGATCTCAACAACTTCAAGGCGGTCAACAACAGCATGGATCACCATGCTGGCGATGCCCTGCTGCGAGAGGTGTCGGATCGGCTGGTGAGCCGGGTGCGCACCGAAGATCTGGTGGCCCGCATCGGCGGCGACGAATTTGCCTTTCTGGTGCCCGGCATCGTCACCCGCCGTCAGGCTGAGGTGTTTGCCAAGCAGGTGATCGGCAGCTTCGCCCGTCCGTTTATGCTGGCGAATCAGCATCTCTACGTCACGGCCACCGTCGGCATGACCCTCTGTCCGATCGATGGCAGCGAGAGCGACGAGCTGCTGCGCAATGCCGAGCAGGCGCTGTTTGCGGCAAAGCGGCAGGGGCGCTTGATAGGCTCTTACTGTTCCTCCATGCGGGAAGAGGTGCGCCAGCGCCACCAGATGCAGCAGGATCTGGCCGAAGCGATCAAGCTTGAGCAGCTGACCATGGCCTACCAGCCGATCTGGGACAACCGCAGCGGGCGGGTCGCCAAGCTGGAGGCGCTGGTGCGCTGGTATCACCCCCAATGGGGACAGGTCTCCCCTGCCGAGTTCATTCCGCTGGCGGAAGAGGCGGGGTTGATTCAGGGGCTGGGGGCGCTGGTATTGTGGCAGTCGTGCCGGGATCTGGCACGGTTGCAGCAGTCCGGCTTCCCGGATCTGCAGATGTCGATCAACCGCTCCACCATGGAGTTTCAGACCATCGACCCCGAGGCGAGCGAGTGGCTCAAGGTGATCCAGCACTTCGGGCTCGATCCTGCCGACATCGTCATCGAAATCACCGAATCTCTGCTGATGGAGAGTAGCGATCAGCACAGGGTGCGGATCGATGCCCTGCGCGAGGCGGGCTGCAAGCTGGCCATCGATGACTTCGGTACCGGCTATTCGGCGCTCAACTATCTGCGCACCTTCCCGGTCGATCTGGTCAAGATCGACCGCTCTTTCGTGCGCCATATCCCCTTCAACGAGCAGGATCGGTTGCTGCTCGATGGCATCATCAACATAGTGCACAACCTCGGCATGCAGGTGGTGATCGAGGGGGTAGAGACCCGCGAGCAGCTCAACTTCCTCTGCCAGAAAGGGTGTGCCTTCACCCAGGGTTATCTGCTCAGCCGCCCGCTGGCCTATGACGACCTCACCGATTATCTCGCCCTCAACCGTCAGGGGATGAACCTCACTGTCGTGAGCTGATCCACCGCTTCTGTTATCATGGCCGCTTCGGTACGTGCCATGAGTCTGTCCCCTATGCCCCATATTCAGGTTTTCAGTGAAGTCCCCGCCCGTGATGGCGAGCTCGACGCCCTGCGTTTACGCCTTGCCGACGTGGAGTTTCCGGCTCCGTTTGCGCTGGTACTGACTGAAGAGAGGCTGGAACTGCGCAAGCTGGATGAACCCAAGCTGGGTGCCGTCTATGTGGACTTCGTGGAAGGGGCAGTGGCGCATCGCCGCAAGTTTGGCGGCGGTCGCGGCCAGTCCATCGCCAAGGCGGTGGGGCTCAAGGCTGGCGCCACTCCGACCGTGGTGGATGCCACTGCCGGGCTGGGGCGCGATGCCTTTGTGCTCGCGTCTCTCGGTTGCAAGGTGACCCTGATCGAACGCAGCCCCGTGGTGGCCGCTCTGTTGCAAGACGGGCTGACGCGGGCGGCGCAGGATCCCGAAATTGGCCCCTGGGTCAGCGAGCGGATGCAACTGCTGCAGGGCCCGGCGGTGGACAATCTGCTGGCGCTGCCGGAGCGGCCCGAGGTGATCTACCTCGACCCCATGTTCCCTCACAAGCAGAAGTCGGCGCTGGTGAAAAAAGAGATGCGGGTGTTCCAGTCGCTGGTGGGGCCGGATCTCGATGCGGATGTCCTGCTGCCTGCCGCGCTCAAGATGGCTGAGAAGCGGGTGGTGGTGAAGCGGCCGGATTATGCGGGCTGGCTCAACGAGCACAAACCCAGTATGGCCATCGAGACCAAGAGCAACCGCTTCGATGTCTACGTGATGGCGGCACTGGCAGCGGGTTAATGGCCGGTGTGAGTCGCGGAGGCAAAAAAGGAGGGCCAACGTCATGTTGGCCCTCCTTTTTCGTAGCGGATTCAGCGGGTTGGCGCGAAGCGGATCAGCTTATCTTCCCCTTGCCAGTTCAGGCGCAGGGTCGCCAACTCCGCCAGACTGAGCCGCTCGCCACTGTGCAGCAGCAGATACTCGACCCCCTCGCTGGCTTCGATGGTGCGGATCTTGTCATCCCACTGGCGACCTTCGCGACTGGTGAGGGTCACCGGCAGTTGCCAGCTGGCGGCGATCTCCAGCCAGTCGTAGAGATCGCAGCTGATGGGTTGATAATCCGGCATGATCGGCTCCAAAACAGCCAGGTTGCTGAGTCAGGCTTCCTGTACGCGGGTCGGCCAGCCCATCTTCTGCTGGCGTTCCACTTCAAAGCGCAGCTCGCTGGCGCGCAGGTAGTGTTCATCCATCCAGCCCTTGGGCAGGGTCAGGGTCAGTGACTCTTCTTCTGCCTGCAGGGTGAAGCTGGGCACAGTGCCCTGGGTACGGCGCATGCAGAGGATCAGCGCGATGCGCAGGATACGGGCCAGTCGGATCGCCTGACGAGCGGTGACGGCACCCTGTTTCTCCAGCGGTTCCAGCTTGAATTCGTCCCGCTGGTTGAACAGCAGGGCCGACAACAGCTTCTTTTGCGCAGGGGTAAAGCCCGGCATGTCGATGTTGTCGATGATGTAGGCGGCGTGTTGTGGCGCCTTCTTGTACTCGATGCACAGACCGATCTCGTGCAGCAGCGCGGCATAACGCAAGATTGGGCGACCGTAGCGTTTCGAGAGTCGCCAGGTCGGTTGCAGCTGGTTGAACGCTTCGACGGCGGTATCGCGTACCCGCTCGGCGTGCTCTTTATCCAGCTGATAGCGGCTGATCAGGCTGTCAGCGGTGCGATCCCGGGCATCACAGTCGTGATTGTTGCCGAGCAGACCGTAGATAAGCCCTTCACGCAGGGCGCCACCCGCGAGGGTCATGCTCTCGATATTCAGGGTTTCGAAGATGGCGATCAAGATGGCGAGGCCGGAGGGGAACACGGTCAGCCGCTCGGCCGCCAGCCCTTCCAGTTGCAGCCGGTCCAGCTTGCCGCAGGCGATGGCCTGACCCATCAGCTCCTGCAACTTCGGCAGGGTAACCCGTTCGCTCTTCCCTTGCGCCAGCATGATCTCTTGCAGCGCCTGTACCGTGCCGGAGGCGCCGACGCAGGTGCGCCAGCCGAGGGCGCGGTAATCTTCCGCCACCTTCTCCAGCACTGCCTTGGCGGCGGCAATCGCCTGCTCGAAGCGTGCCTCGGAGAGCTCGCCATCACCAAAGTGATTGTTGAGCCAGGTGACGCAGCCCATGTGCAGGCTGTTGAGCAGTTTTGCTTCGCTATGTTCGCCGATCACCAGTTCGGTACTGGCACCGCCGATGTCGATCACCAGCCGGTTGCCTTCCCCGGCAGAGGTCCAGGAGACCCCTTCGTAGATGGTCTTGGCCTCTTCCTCGCCCGAGATGATCTCGATGCTGTGGTTGAGTACCCGTTCCGCTTCGCTGAGGAACTCATCGACGTTGGTGGCAAGACGCAGGGTGGCGGTACCCACGACCCGGATATTGTCGGCCGGAATGTCCTGCAACTGCTCGGAGAACAGACGCAGGCAGTCCCAGCCCCGCTCCATGGCGGCGCGGTTGAGACGAAATTCCTGATCGAGCCCGGCGGCGAGGCGCACCTTGCGTTTGACCTTGGCGACGGTGCGCAGGGCACCGGCGACCTCGCGCACCACCAGCATATGAAAGCTGTTGGAGCCGAGGTCGATGGCGGCATAGAGAGGCGAGTTGTGCAACTGGGCCTGTCCTTAGCTCTTGCGTGGCGGACGACGACGGTTGTTGCTGTTGCCACCGCCCTGACGATCCCGCATGTTGCGGTTCACCGGCTGACGGTTGCGGAACACCCGTTTCGGCGGGGTCACGTCATCCAGCAGCGCTTCGCGGTCGTACTTGCTGACCGGAATGGCGTGGTGGATGTACTCCTCGATGGCCGGCAGGTTGAAGGCATAGTCTTCACAGGCCAGGCTGATGGAGTGACCGCTCTTGCCGGCACGACCGGTACGACCGATGCGGTGTACATAGTCTTCGGCGTCGTCGGGCAGGTCATAGTTGAAGACGTGGGTCACGTCAGGGATGTGCAGACCACGGGCGGCCACGTCGGTGGCGACCAGAATATCGAGCGCACCCTTGGTGAAATCCTCGAGGATCTTCATCCGCTTCTTCTGCGGCACATCACCGGTCAGCAGACCGACGCGGTGGCCGTCGTTCTCCAGCCAGGCATGCACGTCTTCGCAGACATGCTTGGTGTTGGCGAAGACGATGGCTTTTTCCGGCCACTCCTCTTCCATCAGGGAGAGCAGCAGCAACATCTTGTCTTCGTTGGAGGGGTAGAACAGCTCCTCCTTGATCCGCACACCGGTCATCTGCTCCGGCTCGACCTGCACATGTTCCGGGTGGTTCATGTGTTCGTAGGCCAGCTCCTGCACGCGCAGGGAGAGGGTGGCGGAGAACAGCATGCTCAGACGCTCGGTCGGGGCAGGCATGCGGCGGAACAGGAAGCGGATGTCCTTGATGAAGCCGAGATCGAACATGCGATCCGCTTCGTCCAGTACCACGACCTGAATGTTGCTCAGATCGATCACCTTGGACTTGAAGTAGTCGATGATGCGACCCGTGGTGCCGATCAGGATGTCGACGCCCTGCTCCAGTACGGCCAGCTGCTTGTCGTAACCTTCGCCACCGTAGGCGAGGCCGAGTTTCAGGCCGGTAGAAGCGGCGATGCTGTCGGCATCGTTATAGATCTGTACTGCCAGTTCCCGGGTGGGCGCCATGATGATGGCTCTGGGTTGGTTAACCAGACGGGGCTTGGTCAGCGGGTGAGTCAGTAGATAGTTGAATGTCGCAGCCAGGAAGGCAATGGTCTTGCCGGTTCCGGTCTGGGCCTGACCGGCGAGGTCATGACCTTCTACCAGCAGTGGCAGAGACAGTGCCTGGATGGGCGTGCAATAGTGAAATCCCTTTGATTCCAGACCAGCCAGAACTTCGGGTTCGAGGCCCATTTGGGCGAATTTGTCGGTCGTTAAGTGTGTTTTGCTCATGGCGGTAGGTTATCAGGTTAGGCTTGCAATAATAAACAGGATCATTTCAAATAGGGCAACTATTGCCTTTGTTGATATGTCAATAAAGCCTTAATTACTGACTGGAGTTGGAGATGAGTGACAAGATTGTTCAGCTGAGCGATGCCAGCTTCGAGGCAGATGTAATCAAAGCCGATGGCGCCGTTCTGGTCGACTTCTGGGCCGAGTGGTGTGGTCCGTGCAAGATGATTGCCCCGATCCTGGAAGAAGTTGCCCAAGAGTACGAAGGTCGCGTGACCGTAGCCAAACTGAACATCGACCATAACTCTGATACTCCGCCCAAGTACGGCATTCGTGGTATCCCGACCCTCTTGCTGTTCAAGAATGGCGAAGTGGCAGCGACCAAGGTCGGTGCACTGTCCAAGACTCAGCTGAAAGAGTTCCTGGACGGCAACCTGTAATAATCAAAGAGGAGCGCATTGCAATAATGCGCTCCTTGTGTTTTATCACCTAGACGCTCACCCCGATTGGTGCTAATTTATCGCTCGTTTGCTAACCTTTTTGCCTGACTCTTTGCTAACTACAGCCTGGCAATCAAATCCGATCAGCATCAATCCAGCAGACTGTCTCCTCATTCAATCCTTGCTTACAGACTTTCACCACTATGAATCTGACTGAATTAAAGAACACTCCTGTGTCCGAGCTGGTCAAGCTTGGCGAATCCATGGGGTTGGAAAATCTGGCTCGGGCGCACAAGAAAGATATTATTTTTGCAATCCTCAAGGCACACGCCAAGGGTGGCGAAGATATCTTTGGCGACGGTGTGCTGGAAATCCTGACCGATGGTTTCGGCTTCCTGCGTAGTGCAGACGGCTCCTATCTGGCAGGCCCGGACGATATCTACGTCTCCCCGAGCCAGATCCGCCGCTTCAACCTGCGTACCGGCGATACCATCTCCGGCAAGATCCGGCCACCGAAAGAGGGCGAACGCTACTTCGCGCTGCTCAAGGTCAACGAGGTCAACTACGACCGTCCGGAAAACTCCCGCAACAAGATCCTGTTTGAAAACCTTACCCCCCTGCATGCCAACGAACGTCTGCGTATGGAACGGGGTAACGGCTCTACCGAAGATATCACCGCCCGTGTACTGGACCTGGCTTCCCCCATCGGTAAAGGCCAGCGTGGCCTGATCGTGGCGCCGCCCAAGGCCGGTAAGACCATGCTGCTGCAGAACATCGCCCAGAGCATCGCCTACAACCACCCGGACTGTGAACTGATCGTTCTGCTGATCGACGAGCGTCCGGAAGAAGTGACCGAGATGCAGCGCATGGTGAAGGGTGAAGTGATCGCTTCCACCTTTGACGAACCTGCCTCCCGTCACGTCCAGGTCGCCGAAATGGTGATCGAGAAGGCCAAGCGTCTGGTCGAGCACAAGAAAGACGTGGTGATCCTGCTGGACTCCATCACCCGTCTGGCCCGTGCCTACAACACCGTCATCCCGTCATCCGGCAAGGTACTGACCGGTGGTGTGGATGCCAACGCACTGCACCGTCCCAAGCGCTTCTTCGGCGCCGCGCGTAACGTGGAGGAGGGTGGCAGCCTTACCATCATCGCCACCGCGCTGGTCGATACCGGTTCCAAGATGGACGAGGTGATCTACGAAGAGTTCAAGGGTACCGGCAACATGGAACTGCACCTCTCGCGCAAGATTGCCGAGAAGCGCGTCTATCCGGCTATCGACATCACCCGCTCCGGCACCCGTAAGGAAGAGCTGCTGACCGCGCCTGACGAGCTGCAGAAGATGTGGATCCTGCGCAAGATCATTCACCCGATGGGTGAGATTGACAGCATCGAGTTCCTGATCGACAAGCTGGCAGCGACCAAAACCAACGACGAATTCTTTGACTCCATGCGGCGTCAGCAGAAGTAAGTCCGGTCACAAAATGACGAAACCGCGGCCCTGGTCGCGGTTTTTGTTTATCTGTTTTCCGGTCGCCCTAGTAGTATGAGATCCCGATGTCACAAGGATGGAGACGTCATGAAGCCTGTTTTCTGGTTGTTGCTGGGGTTGCTGAGCGCAATTCCGGCCTATGCGCAGGCTGCACCGGTTACGGTGACCGCCGAGACGCTGCAGACGCACCAGCGTTATCTGGCGAGCCGTCTGCAACAGGGGCAATTTGCCGCCATCGACTCTCTGCTGGCGACCCTCAGCCGCGAGCAGCGGGAGTTCCTGCTGCTGCAACTGCTGCGCGATATTCCGGCGGCCGAACCGGCCTCCCCCGCGTTGCAACAGTGGGTCGAGGCTCAGGCTGGCAAGGCCCCGAAGTGGCTGGTGGAGCAGCAGGTAGACGGTTTTCTGGTGCAGCAGCCGGTCTACGATTTTGCCGCGCGCGCCCGGCAGTTGCTGGGGGAGTGGCAGGTGCAGGCGCTGCAAGCCAGCTATCGCCGCCAGCTGGAGCTCGGCAGTTTCCGCTTCAAGAGCATCTATTACCGTGGCAATCCCGCGCTTGCCCAGCAGCAGCAAGCCCTGTTGCGGGCCCTCGACACCCAGCCGCAGTCGGTCTGGGTACGTGAAGCGCGCCAACTGGCGGCGCAGAATATCTATCTGCCCGACAACCGCCTGCTGCTGTATCTGTTGCAAGGTACCGGTGAGCCTGCGCTGTATGCCCGCTTGTGGCACCGGCCGGTGGATCAGGATGCACTCACGGCGTTGCTCACCATCAACCGTTTCCATCAGGGCAATGTTGCCAGCGACCTGCTGATCGCCGCCAGTGACAATCCCGGATTGAAAGCATCGGCCTTGCGCCAGCTCAGTGCGCTCTCGCCCTTGCCGCCGCAGGCCCAGAAATACCTGCTGGCCGAACTCTCCAACCGCCAATACGGCGCACTGGTGGCCGGTCTGTTGATGGAGGTGGACGAGCCCCAGCTGCTCTCTGCGCTGGCCAGACGGCTCGGCCAGCGTGACACTCCCCCCATTGCTCCGAGCCTGCTGCCCGATTCGGGTACACCCGATGGACGGCCAGGGTTATAATGCCTGACCTCCTGAACCCGGTTGGGAACTTGCATGAAATACAAGGATTTGCGTGATTTCATCGCGCAGCTGGAACAAAACGGACAACTCAAGCGCATCACCCGCGAGATAGATCCCTATCTGGAGATGACCGAGATCAGCGATCGTACTCTGCGTGCGGGCGGCCCGGCTCTGCTGTTCGAAAATCCCAAAGGCTACACCATGCCGGTGCTGACCAACCTGTTCGGCACGCCGGATCGGGTTGCCATGGGCATGGGCCAGCCCGATGTGGGCGCCCTGCGTCAGGTCGGGGTCTGGCTCTCCTATCTCAAGGAGCCCGAGCCGCCCAAGGGATTCAAGGAGCTGATGGAGAAGCTGCCGATCTTCAAGCAGGTGCTCAACATGCCGACCAAGCGCCTCTCTTCCGCCCCCTGCCAGCAAGTGGTGCAGGAGGGCGATGCGGTCGATCTCGACCAGATCCCGATTCAGCACTGCTGGCCCGGCGATGTGGCGCCGCTGGTCACCTGGGGTCTCACCATCACCCGCGGCCCTTACAAGAAGCGGCAGAACCTCGGTATCTATCGTCAGCAGAAGATCGCCAAAAACAAGCTGATCATGCGCTGGCTCGATCACCGCGGCGGTGCCATCGATTTTCGCGAGTGGCAGGAGGCCCATCCCGGTGAGCGTTTCCCGGTGGTGGTGGCGCTTGGTGCCGATCCGGCGACCATTCTCGGCGCGGTGACGCCGGTGCCGGATACCCTCTCCGAATATGCCTTTGCCGGTCTGCTGCGCGGCAGCCGTACCGAGGTGATCAAGGCCATCAGTTGCGATCTGGAGGTGCCCGCCAGCGCCGAGATCGTGCTGGAGGGTTATCTGGAGCCGGGTGAGCTGGCGCCGGAAGGCCCATATGGCGACCACACCGGTTACTACAACGAGGTGGACGAGTTCCCGGTCTTCACCATCACCCATATCACCAAGCGGCGCGATGCCATCTATCACAGCACCTACACCGGCCGTCCGCCCGATGAACCGGCAGTGTTGGGGCTGGCGCTGAACGAGGTGTTCGTGCCGCTGCTGCAGAAGCAGTTCCCCGAGATTGTGGACTTCTATCTGCCGCCGGAGGGGTGCTCCTACCGGATGGCGGTGGTCACCATCAAGAAGCGCTACCCGGGCCACGCAAAGCGGGTGATGCTGGGGGTCTGGTCCTTCCTGCGCCAGTTCATGTACACCAAGTTCGTGGTGGTGTGTGACGATGACGTCAACGCCCGCGACTGGAAGGATGTGATCTGGGCCATCACCACCCGGATGGACCCGGCACGGGACACCACCCTGATCGAGCACACGCCGATCGATTATCTGGACTTCGCCTCGCCGGTCTCCGGCCTCGGCTCCAAGATGGGGCTGGATGCCACCAACAAGTGGCCGGGCGAGACCAATCGGGAGTGGGGTCAGCCCATCGTGCAGGACGAGGCGGTGAAGCAGAAGGTCGATGCCATCTGGGATGAGCTGAAGATCCTCGACTGAGGCAAACATGGCTGCTTTGTTGCATTTGCTGCAAAAAGTGATGCGATCCGCAGTTATTTGAGTATTCTCGACTGACGGGGCCAGGGCTGCTGGTCGTCACTCCATAGTGAAACAATGAGCGAAGCGGGCCGAGCGAGCCCGCCACAAGGACAAGAATGCAACGTATCAAATGCCGCGTAGAGGAACTGCGCGAATATGTCGACACCATCTGGCATGTGGCCTTGGCGCCGCAGCAAGCGATCAGCTTCAAGCCGGGCCAGTATCTGCTGGTGGTGATGAGCGATTCGGACAAGCGCCCCTTCTCCATCGCCAACTCGCCGACCCGCCCGGGCGTGCTGGAGCTGCAAATTGGTGCCACTGCCGAAAATGCCTACGCCGGTCAGGTGCTGGCCCGCATGCGCGAGCAGGGCGAGATCGAGGTCGAATTGCCGGCTGGCAAGGCGTTCCTGCGCGATGAATCCCCCCGTCCGCTGATCCTGATGGCGGGCGGCACCGGCTTCTCTTACGCCCGCTCCATTCTGGAGTATCTGATCGACACTGGCAGCAAGCGCCCGGTGTTCTTCTACTGGGGCGTGCGTCAGGCTCACTGGCTCTACGAGCTGGAGCAGATGCAGCAGTGGGAGCGTGACTATGCGCCGCTCACCTTCATCCCGGTGGTGCAGGAGCCGGACGCTGACTGGACCGGCAAGAGCGGACTGGTACACAAGGCGATCATGGATGACTTCGTCAGCCTCCACGATTACGACATCTATGTCGCCGGTCGCTTCGAGATGGCTGGGGCCGCGCGGGAGGAGTTCAAGATCCTCGGCGCCGAGCCGGAGCGCATCTTCGGTGACGCCTACGAATTTATCTGACGGGATCCCCGTTTGGATGACGCAGCCCCCGGTTTTGCCGGGGGCTTTTGTTTTTTTCGCCTGCGGCCATAAAAATGGCGTCAAATGGCGCATTCACAGTCGCGTTATCTCGTGATTTTTCGTCATTCTGGATATGAATGGCTACTAATCAGCCGTGGCTAGTGGCATCTTTGTGAAGATTGTCAGCAAGCAGGGTAAGGATATCCGTAGTGATAGCGCAAGGAGAGGTCGGGTTGGGCGAACAGGGCAGGATATCGGCAACGGATGACAAGGCGGTGGGCGGCGCTGTGGAGCGGGGCGCGACCCTGTTCCCGTGTTCTCATGGTGGTGACCTGGCCCGTTTGCAGGCTGAAATCGCCGCGCTGAAACATGAAAACGGCCTGCTACAGGAGAAGCTCAACGCCGCCCTCGATGGCACCGGCATCTGCCTCTGGCAGGGCACCATTCCCACCGGTGAGCTGCGGGTCTTCAATCTGCAGAACTTTCAGGTCGGTGACATGGCTCCCCATTTCGAGCTGTGGAGCGCCAAGCTCCATCCCGATGATCGCGCGCACGCCATAGGTAGCTATTTCGCCCATCTTGAGGGCAAAACCCCCTTCTACGAAGCCGAATACCGTACCGTTAGCCCGGCTGGCGAGATCACCTGGCTGTGGGATCGGGGCCGTGTCGTCGATCGGGATAGTGATGGCAAGCCGCTACGGATCATGGGCTCCCATATCGATATCACCCAACGCAAGGCCTATGAACAGCGGCTGGCCGATCGCGCCAACAGCGACGCCCTCACCGGGTTGCTCAACCGGCAGGGATTTGGCAAGGCGTTCGCCCAGCAGAAACCGCAAGGGGCGGGAGCGCTGCTCTTTATCGACCTGGATGATTTCAAGGGGATCAATGACCAGCTGGGCCACGCCTGCGGTGATCAGGTGCTGCAGCAGATGGCGGACTGGTTGCGCCTCATCATGCCGGGCTCGGCGCTATGCGGCCGTTACGGCGGCGACGAGTTTGTGGTGCATCTGCACCGGGATGTGTCGAGCCATGGCCTGGCGCAACTGGCTGACGCCCTGATCAGCCGGATGCACGGCTATGTGCCCAAACCCGGTTGCCCGCAACGGGTGGGGCTGAGTATCGGTATCGCCTTGTGGGAGGAGGAGCCATTGAGCTTCCGGCAGGCGCTGGAGGTGGCCGACCGTGCCATGTATGAGGCCAAGGCCCGCGGTAAGCGTGCCTGGTATCTGCTTCAGGTGTGATGTTTTTTACAGGGTCAATTCAAAGCAAAAACCCCAGCCGAGCTGGGGTTTTCGTTATTCGCCTTTGGCGCCGAGCTGCTGCTCGAGCTGAGCCAGCTTGCTTTCGAGGGCGGCCAGTTTTTCACGGGTACGCAGCAGCACCTTGGTCTGCACGTCGAACTCTTCGCGGCTGACCAGATCCAGCTTGCCCAGCTGGGCTTGCAGTACCTGACGCATCTTCTTTTCGGCCTCTTCACCCATGCTGCGAATGCCGGGCGGCAGGGAGTTGTGCACCTGCTTGGCGATCTCTTCCAGTTTCTTCGGGTCGATCATGATGTCCTCCTTAAGCGTTGGCGGACATTCTACCGACAATTCCCTCACTTTGCCGAGATCGCGGCGGCTTTTTAGTCGTGACGATGGCTGCTGGCTGGTCGGGTCTGGTTAATCCTCCGCTGTTGTTACCCTTGCGCCCCCTTGTTGACGTAAAACCTTGATTCTCGCTACAAACCTGAGCAGAAGATGACCAACATGAGTCTCGTTGGTTGTTGGTTTTATGTTAACTTTGTGCGGTCGAAGTGGTGAATGCTTCGTTGGCTTGTGATGGACAACAACCTATAAAGAGAACAAAAAATGAAGAAGAAGCTAATTTATGCCGCCGTGCTCAGCGCACTGCTGGCCGGATGTGGTGGGGATGACAACAAGGGAGATACCACCAGCTCCCTCGACTACGCCCTGAGTGGCGCCAACGGGATTCGCCCGAGCGTGCTGGCCCCCCGTGCCAGCGATGGCACCCTGAAGTTTTCGACCGAGACTGCGGATCTGTCGAACCCGGTGTCTGCCCTCTCCACCCTGGATGGCTGGTCTACAACGCAACCTGTCCAGCTGGTACCGGCGACCGTGACCGGTGTCTCTGTGCCAGCACCTGCGGCCAGCGAGTACGCCTCTGCCGTTGCGCCCCTCTATCTGCTGGAGCTGGTGCTGGATCCGGTGACTCAGCGACCTGTCGGGGTGAAGAACAACAAGCCTCTGACCTATGGCTCCGACTTTGTGGTGAGCGATGGTGGCGGCAAACTCAATCTGGTTCCGCTCAAGCCGCTTAATCCCTCTTCTTACTACATGATTGTGGCGACCGATTCCCTCAAGGACAGTCGCAGCACACCGCTCAAAGCGGGGGGTGATTACAGCAACTTCAAATCGGCTGCTGGCGCAACCACGCAGGAGCAGACCATCAACGGCCTGATCTCGCTGCAGGAAGGTCTGTTCAAGGCGGCCACCGGAATCACCAGCGACCGGGTGATCTTCTCCGACTGGTTTGCCACCCAATCTGGTGCCGATGTGCTGCTGGCAGTGAAGAGTGCCGCCGCTTCCGTGTTGAAGAGCCCGAGTCTGGACGCCGCTTCGCTGTGGAAACAGGATGCCAGGGGCAATACCAGCTTGCCGGCAACCTATACCATCAGCAGCCTTAATGGCGGCGTGGATTTTCTGACCCAGCTGGCTGCTGAGCCATTCCTGCCGCAGGATCAGAAAGATGCATTGAGTGCCGCCTTTGGTACTGGCATGCCGCTTAACGGTGTTGCCCAGTTGACCAAGGTTTACACCGGCACCGTCAAGCTCCCTTACTTCCTCTCTACACCCGCGCTGGCTGGCTCCTGGGACAAGGCCAAGACCCAATCCTGGCATGGTGCCATGCCCAGCCTCTATGCCATCGCCAACGCGCTGAAAGCGGGCGATACCGAGGTGATCGGTGGACTGGTCGGGGCGGGGGTGGACCCGGCACTGCTGGGTGAGCTGATCGCCGACCCGAGCCGTCAGAGTGAATTGCTGACCGAGGCGAGCAAGCTGATCGGGGTGACCCTCACCTCCGGTGGCAAACCGCTGGATGCCGAGCGCAATATCGGCCGTTTCAACCCGCTGCCGGCCCTGACCGAAGTGCAATCGGTACCGTTGCGGATCTTTGCCGCCGGGCCGCTGGCCAATGTCACCGATGTGATCATCTATCAGCACGGGGTCACCTCCATCAAGGAGAATGCCTATGCGCTGGCGTTGGGCCAGATCGGCGCTGGCGCCACTGCCAGCAAGAGCGTCGCTGTAGTAGTGATCGATCATCCGCTGCATGGTGAGCGTGGCTATGCCCTGAGTGGCAGCACGGATACCGTCACCACCTCCGAGAACCCGACTCCCTACCTGAATCTGGGCTATCTGACGGTGGCGCGGGACAACCTGAAACAGAGCGTGGCCGATCTGCTGGGACTGCGACTGGCCGTCGGTCTGGCCAATGCCAAGGGGCTGGGTGGTCAACTGGGCGGCGCCGGACTGAAGGTACATTTCCTCGGCCACTCTCTGGGGGCAATTGCCGGAGCCAATCTGCTGGCGGTCGCCAACCAGACCACCGGCAGTGCCCTGGCTGATGCCCTGTTCAAGTTCGATACCGGCGGTCTGGCGATGCCGGGTGGCGGCATAGCGCCGTTGCTGCTCAACTCGCCGAGCTTCGGGCCGACCATCAAGATGAGCGTGCTCACCTCGGGCAGTCCGGAGCTGAAAGCGGGCTTTACCGCCTATGCACCGAACTGCAAAACGGCTGCCGCCACTTGCTTCGTCAACGAGTTCCTGCCCAGTCTGGATGCGGCCACTCAGGCGGGGGCTGCGAGCACCTTGCAGAGCTATACCTTTGCCGCCCAGTCAGTGCTGGACTCTGCCGACCCGATCAATCTGGGCAGTGGCGTCGCCAAGAGCTTCCCGCTGTTCGCCACCGAAATTGTTGGCGATGGTGCGCTCAGCTTGCCGGATCAGGTGATCCCCAACAGCATCGCCTCCGCGCCGCTGGGTGGCACCGAACCACTGTTCCGGGTGCTGGGTTTGCAAGAGCTGAAGGGTTCCGGTGTGCTCCCGGCGGGTCACCATGCTGCACGCTTCCTGAAAGGGGGTCATAGCTCGCTGCTGGCACCTGACGAGAACTTCGATCAGGCTGGCGCGGTCACCACCGAGATCCAGACCCAGTTCGCCAGCTTCTTTATGAGTGGCGGTGCGGCGGTCAAGGTAACCGATGACACCCTGATCAAGCAGTAATTGCCTATTGAGTAACAAAACGCCGCCCTTCGGGGCGGCGTTGTTGTTTCTGCGGCAGCTGAAAAATCAGGCTGGCTGGTGGTTGCGATCCAGCCAGCCTTGCAGCAGGCCGACCAGCAGACCGGTCAGGTGGGCGATGTTGGCGGTGCTGGTGCCGAGCATGTCGAAGAAGCCGAGCACCATCCAGAACAGCATAAAGCCCATCAGCGCTGGCGGCAGGGTGAGGCCGCAGGCCGGTTGCAGCTTGCTGCGCAGCCAGCAGTAGCCGAGCAGGGCATAGACCACGCCGGAGAGGCCGCCAAACAGCGGACCGCTGGCAAAGAACTCGGCGATATTGGGCAGGGCGGCGCCCACCAGCAGCAGGATCAGCAGCTTGCCGCTGCCGAGGCGCTGTTCAATCTGGCCGCCGAGATACCACCACCAGAGCAAGTTGAACACCAGATGGAGCACTGAGAAGTGGATCAGGGCGGGGGTGAAATAGCGCCACGCCTGCCAGTCGGTGAACTGGGCCAGCGTCGGGTGGAACGCCAGTTCATCGTAGATGGGCAGGCCGATGGCATCGATGCCGTAGATGGCGAGACAGGCGATGATCACCACCAGCGTCAGCGGCCCCGCCTGATGGAGGAAGTCGGTGATGGGGTCCGTCATCCCCTTGCTGTAGTCGATGCGGGCATCGGCGCGGCCGGATTGCCAGGAGGCTTCCATGTAGCGCGGGTGGCCCGGCTCGGCCAGGAAGCGTTTCACCTCCAGCTGGGCCTGGGCGAGGCGCGGCTCGTCCGCCAGCCAGATGGTGACCCCCAGCTCGGACTGGGTCAGCTCGCAGGAGATGCCCAGCGTCGCCAGATAGTCCACCAGCGCCTGCGCCATGCGGGCGTTATCGAGCACCAGCAGCTGGATCATGCCTCGCCTGCCTCGGTGGGAAATTCCCGGCGCCACGCCTCGAAGCCACCATCCATGCTGTAGACCTCGTCATAGCCCTGTTGCAGCAGGTATTGGGCGGCTCCCTGACTACTGTTGCCGTGATAGCACATCACGATGACCGGGGTATCGAAATCCACTTCATTCATAAAGCGCACCAGCGTGCCGTTGGTGAGGTGGAAGGCGCCGACCGCGTGGGCCGCTTCAAAGGATTGCGGGTCGCGAATATCCACCAGACGGGCTTCACCCGCGCTCAGTTTCTGGTGGGCATCATGGGCATTGATATGGGCAAACTGGTCCATCTGGATGTCCTGCGAATAGGTTGATTACGGGCCAGTGTACCGCAAGCTGTGGCGCAAACTAACCCCACAAAAGATAAGGGAGCCGGTGGCTCCCTTGTCGATATGGCATGCGGGTCAGCGGGTTAACCGCCGAGATAGGCCTGCCGCACTGCCGGGTTGGCCAGCAGGGCGGCGCCCGTGTCTTGCAGCACCACATGGCCGTTCTCCAGTACATAGCCGCGGTCGGCCAGCTTGAGCGCCTGGTTGGCGTTCTGCTCCACCAGAAAGATGGTCATCCCCTTCTGGCGCAGCTGCTCTATGGTGTCGAAGATCTGCTGGATGACGATGGGGGCCAGCCCCAGCGAGGGTTCATCCAGCAGCAGCAGGCGCGGTTTGCTCATCAGGGCGCGGCCGATGGCCAGCATCTGTTGCTCGCCGCCGGACATGGTGCCCGCCCGCTGTTCCAGCCGTTCGTGCAGGCGCGGGAACAGGGTGAACACCTGATCCAGCAGGCCGTGCTGCTCGGCCTTGTCGACGAAGAAGGCGCCCATCAGCAGGTTCTCCTCCACCGTCAGGCGGGCGAAGATGCGGCGCCCCTCCGGCACCACGGCGATATCCTTGCGCATGATGCGGGCGGTGGTGAGGGAGCTGATCTGTTCCCCCTCAAACCAGATGGAGCCGCTGCTGGGCTTGGGTTCACCGCACAGAGTCATCAGCAGGGTGGTCTTGCCCGCGCCGTTGGCACCGATCAGGGTGACGATTTCCCCCTCTTTCACCTCGACGCTGACATCGTGCAGCGCCTGAATTTTGCCGTAGTGGGTCGATACGTTGCGAAGTTCTAACATCTTGTTTTCCTTACGACTCGCCCAGATAGGCCTTGATCACTGCCGGGTTGTTGCGGATCTCATCCGGCTTGCCGTGGGCCAGCGGGGTGCCCTGGCTGACCACGAAGATGCGGTTGGAGATGCCCATCACCAGCTTCATATCGTGCTCGATCAGCAGCACCGAGACTCCGAACTCGTCCCGCAGGCTCATGATCAGCTCATCCAGCTCGTCGGTCTCCTTCGGGTTGAGACCGGCTGCCGGTTCATCCAGCATCAGCAGCTCGGGACGGGTCGCCATGCAGCGGGCGATCTCGAGGCGACGCTGCTGACCGTAGGCCAGATTGCCAGCTGCGCGGTTGGCGAGATCCTTGAGCCCCACTTTATCCAGCCAGAAGGCGGCCTGCTCCAACCCCTCCTGCTCCGCTCGGCGAAACGCCGGGGTCTTGAATAGACCGGCGATAAAGCTGGTGTTGAGGTGCTGGTGCTGGGCGACCAGCAGGTTCTCCACCGCTGTCATCTCCTTGAACAGCCGCACGTGCTGGAAGGTACGCACAATCCCCTTGCGGGCGATGAGGTGGCCGGGCAGCCCCTGGATCTCCTCACCCTTGTAGCGGATGGTGCCGCCGCTTGGGCAGTAGAAACCGGTCAGGCAGTTGAAGATGGTGGTCTTGCCTGCGCCGTTGGGGCCGATGATGGAGATCACCTCGCCCTTGTCGATATCCAGTTTTACCCCGTTGACGGCCAGCAGGCCGCCAAAGCGCATCGACAAATCAGAGACTTCCATTAACTTCTGATGAGTGCTCATTTCTTCAACTCCAGATGCGGACGGGTCATCGGCAGCAATCCTTGTGGCCGCCAGATCATCATGAACACCATCAAGAGGCCGAACATCAGCATGCGGTACTCGTTGAATTCGCGGGCCAGCTCCGGCAGCACCGTCATCACGATGGCGGCCAGCACCACCCCGATCTGGGAGCCCATGCCCCCCAGCACCACAATCGCCAGCACAATGGCCGACTCGATAAAGACGAAGGATTCCGGGCTGATAAAGCCTTGCCGCGAGGCGAAGAAACTGCCTGCGAAACCGGCAAAGGTCGCGCCAATGGTGAAGGCGGTCAGCTTGATGATGGTGGGGTTGAGCCCCAGTGATTTGCAGGCGATCTCGTCTTCCCGCAGCGCTTCCCAGGCGCGGCCGAGCGGCATCCGCAGCAGGCGGTTGATGACGAACAGAGTCGCCACTACCAGTACCAGCGCCATCAGATAGAGGAAGATCACCTTGTGGTTGGCGTTGTAGGTAATGCCAAAGAAGTTGTGGAAGGTATCAAAGCCGCCATCCTTGACGGTGCGGTTGAATTCGAGACCCGCGAGCGTCGGTTTGGGGATGCCGGAGATCCCGTTTGGGCCGCCGGTCAGGGTGGTCATATTGTTGAGCAGGATGCGGATGATCTCGCCAAAGCCCAGGGTGACGATGGCCAGATAGTCCCCCCGCAGCCGCAATACCGGGAACCCGAGCAGGAAGCCGAAGGTGGCGGCCATCAGCCCGGCGATGGGCAGACACTCCCAGAAGCTCAGTCCGAAGTAGGTGTTGAGCAGGGCATAGCTGTAGGCACCGACCGCGTAGAAGCCGACATAACCGAGATCGAGCAGTCCGGCGAGGCCGACCACCACGTTCAGCCCCAACCCCAGCATGATGTAAATCAGGGTGAGGGTGGCGAGATCGATGGCGCCGCGAGAGGCCATAAAGGGCCAGCTCACCGCGAACAGCAGCACCAGCACGGCGGTGAGGTTATAGAGCTTGGGCGCCTCTTCCGGGCTCGGCAGCACCAGCTTGTTGAAGCCGACCGAGAAGCCGCTGATGGAGGCCTGAAACAGCCGGGCGATCTGGCCGCGCAGCATCTGGAACCAGAATACGAGGGTGGCGCCCCCCAGCAGCCAGGCCAGCGACACATCGAGGCGGCTCACCACCAGCAGGCGGGAGCCGTCGGTCTCCAGCTTGAAGCCGAGCAGCCAGAAGGAGAGCACCAGCAGCACCAGGCTGGCGATACAGGCGTGGATAAATTGATTTCTCATCACACTTTCTCCACTTCCGGACGACCCAGGATGCCAGTGGGCATAAAGAGCAGCACAAAGATGAGCAGGGCAAACGCCATCACATCCTTGTACTCGGTGCTGAGATAACCGGCGGTGAGCGCTTCCACCACCCCCAGCAGCAGGCCACCCAGTACGGCGCCCGGAATACTGCCGATACCGCCCAGCACGGCGGCAGTGAAGGCCTTCAGACCAGCCATAAAGCCGAGGTAGGGGTTGATGACGCCGTAATACATGCCGAGCAGCACCCCGGCCACGGCGGCCAGCGCAGCCCCCAGCACGAAGGTGATGGAGATGACCACGTGGGTGTCGATCCCCAGCAGGTTGGCCATCTTGATATCTTCCGAACAGGCGCGGCAGGCGCGGCCCATGCGGGAGCGGTTGATGAACTGGGTCAGCGCCAGCATGGTGACAAAGGTCACCACGAAGATGATCAGCTGCATGTAGGAGAGGCTGGCCTGAAAACCATCTTCACCCCCCAGCGTCCAGCCACCGGAGATCAGGGTGGGCATGGCGATATCGCGCGAGCCCTGGGCCATTCGCATCATGTTCTGCAAGAAGATCGACATGCCGATGGCGGAGATGAGGGGGATCAGCCGGTTACCGCCGCGCAGCGGCCGGTAGGCAACCCGCTCGATGCTCCAGCCATAGGTGCCGGTGATGACGATACTGACCAGGAAGGCGCCCCCCAGCAGTAGAAAGGTGCTGTCGATGCCCATCATCATGAGCCCCGCCATCACCATGAAAGCGACATAGGAGCCGATCATGTAAACCTCGCCGTGGGCGAAGTTGATCATGCCGATGATGCCATAGACCATGGTGTAGCCGATGGCGATCAACGCATAGGTGCTGCCTATGGTTAATCCGTTCAGCAGTTGCTGAACCAGATAGAGGAGGTGTTCGGACATACTGCGTTCCCTGTACTTGCCCGCAAAGAGAGGAGGGGGTGAGCGTACTCACCCCCCAATCGGCAGATTATTTGACTTGGCTGGAGGTACCGTCAGCGTGCCACTGGAACACACCGAATTCGAAGCCTTTCAGGTCACCGTTCGGTGCCCAGTTCAGGGGGCCCATTACGGTTTCGACCGGGGTGGCCTTGATGGCGGCGGCCACAGCGGCCGGGTCATCTTCACCCGCTTTGGCGATACCGGCTGCCAGGGTTTGCACCGCGGCATAGGTGGTCCAGACGAACGGGCCAGAGGAGTCCTGACCCTTGGCCTTGAACGCCGCAACCAGCGGGGCGTTGGTCGGCACCAGATCGTATTTGTTCGGCAGGGTCACCAGCAGGCCTTCAGACGCCGGGCCGCCGATGGCGGAGATATCCTTGTTACCCACCCCTTCCGGGCCCATGAACTTGGCTTTCAGCCCTTTCTCGCCAGCCTGACGCAGGATCAGGCCCAGCTCAGGGTGGTAGCCGCCGTAGTAGACGAAATCGACGTTCTCTTTCTGCAGCTTGGCGATCAGGGCGGAGAAGTCCTTGTCACCGGCGGTGATCCCCTCAAAGGCCACCACTTTCACGCCAGCCTTGTCGAGCGCTGCTTTCACGCTGGAGGCGATCCCTTCACCGTACTGTTTCTTGTCGTGGATAACGGCCACGCGCTGGGGTTTGACCTGCTCGATGATGTATTTGGCGGCAGTCGGGCCCTGATCGCTATCCAGACCGATGGTGCGCAGGGTCAGCTGGTAACCGCGCTCGGTGATTTTTGGGTTGGTGGAGGCGGGGGTAATCATCAGGATCCCCTCGTCTTCATAGATATCGGAGGCGGGCAGGGTATTGTCGGAGCAGAGGTGACCGACCACGAACTTGACGCCGTCATTCACCACCTTGTTGGCGACGGCCACCGCCTGTTTGGGATCGCAGGCATCGTCATAGACGACCGCTTCGATCTGCTTGCCGTTGATGCCGCCTGCCTTGTTGATCTGCTCGACCGCCATCTTGCCGCCGGTGAACTGCATGTCCCCGTACTGGGCGACCGGGCCAGTGACCGGGCCTGCGATACCGATCTTGATGGTGTCTGCCGCGTGGGCGATGGAGATCGATCCAAACAGAGCCAAAGAAACCGCTGCGCTTACTGTTATTTTGCTCAACTTATGCATTGATTCGTCCCTTAATCAGTGGATTGTTTCATTTCCGTGTGTCATTCCGGATCTACATCCCGTGCATCCGGCTATAGGTATGGTTCTATCATTCCTCACGGGGCAATAACAAGCTGTTAAAGATACTAACCAGAGGGGGTTTAATGGGCTTATTTTGAAACAAATGACCTGTTATTTTTCGCAGAATAGAGCTTAATATCGATTTGTTGACTTAACATCTTGGTAACGACAGGCGATTCTGACAAACGCCAGAGGATTAATCTGGCGATATTTTACTCTGACAGCGCTCCCATTTTGACCACAACCTGTTTCCGCAAACAGAAATGAGCGCCTAGATTAGCCAGCATTGACAATTCCGTGGCAGAGCTCGTTAAAACCAAGCCTTTATTCGGGAAATCTGCTAATGTTCCGCCTTTGACAGTCAGGAGACAGAGATGGCCACTATCAAGGATGTCGCCTCGCGCGCAGGCGTATCCATCTCCACCGTCTCACATGTGCTCAACCACACTCGGCGGGTCAGCGAAGACGCGACCCAGAAAGTGATTGAGGCGGTGGCAGAACTCAACTACGCGCCCAACTCGGTAGCGCGCAGTCTTAAAATAAATTCGACCAAGACCATTGGCATGCTGGTCACCACCAGCGTAAACCCCTTCTTCGCAGAAGTGGTGCAAGGGGTTGAAGCGTACTGCTTCGAACAGGGCTACAGCCTGATCCTCTGCAACACCGAAAACCAGCCGCCTCGCCAACAGCATTACTTAAGAATGCTGATGGAAAAACGGGTGGATGGCCTGCTGGTATTGGGTACTGATATCGACACCCCGTTGCGCGACATGCTGCGCATCCACAAGAACGTACCGCAGGTGGTACTGGATTGGGGCACGGAGTGCGATTTCGCCAACGTCATCAACGACAACGCCCGCATCGGCGCCCGCATGGCCGTACGCCATCTGCTGGAGCTGGGGCACCGCGATATCGTCTGCATCACTGGCCAGCTCTCCAAGCCGACCACCCAGCAGCGACTGGACGGGGTTCGTGATGCGCTGGGCGAGCAGGGTCTGACCCTCAAAGATGACCAGATCTTTGAAGGGGACTACGAGAGCCAGAGCGGCTTCGATGCCATGCAGCGCATCCTGGCCCTCAAGCCTCGTCCGACCGCGGTCTTTGCCTTCGACGATCCCATGGCGATCGGCGCGATTTGCGCTGCCTGGGAAGCCGGAGTCAAGGTGCCGGACGATATCTCCGTCATCGGCTACGACGATGTGGAGATGGCGCGCTTCTCCAGCCCGCCGCTGACCACCATTCGTCACCCGAAGGCCGAACTGGGCCAGCTGGCGGTGAAGCATCTGGTCAGCCGGATCCGCAACAAGGAGCTGGAAGTGGAATCGATGACGGTCCAGCCCGAGCTGATTATCCGTCGCTCGGTAAAACCGCTGCGTTAATCCGGCCCCGTTGCCAAAACGAAAAACCCCCTCTGTCACGAGGGGGTTTTTGTTTATGGGCGGTTTGCGCTGAATCAGTAACCCGTAGACCTGATTTCAACCTCGTTGGCGAATATTCCATCCGTTTGATCCACCTCGCATTTTGTCTGTTAATCGTTTGATCAATATCAACAAACAAACGAGTTCTGATGGACTCCCACCTTATCCGTTCCATCCTGTAAGTTGGATATGACTATCAAGGATGGTGTCTTATGTTCCCCCCTCGCAAGCTGGGTCACCAGATCACGCTGCTGGCAATCAGCGGCATCGTATTGCTCGCCGTGGTCCTGCTTACCTTCAACCTGTTTGAAAACCGCCAGCGGGCGGTGACGGCCGAACAGGGCGCTCTGCAAACAGAGCTGCAAAATATCGAATCGGTGATCCGCAATGCCAGCCATGAAACCGTGCTGGCGGCGACCCTGATCGCCCAGCGGCCGGATGCGGCCAGGGCGGTGGCCGACCAGGATTGGCAGACCCTCGCCAGCCTGTTCGACCCGCTCTGGCCTGCACTCAAGGCGCAGGGGATCCAGCAGTTTCACTTCCACGTTCCCCCGGCTACCTCCCTTTATCGGGTACACAAGCCCGCAAGCCATGGCGACGACCTCTCCACCACCCGGCTGGCGGTGGTCGAGGTGAACCGCAACCATCAACCGGTTGGCGGGCTGGAGACCGGTCAGGGCGGCACCGGGATCCGTGGCGTGGTGCCGGTCACCTTCAACGGTCAGCCGGTCGGCTCGGTGGAGTTTGGCCGTGCCCTCGATGCCTCGCTGTTTGCCGATCTGCTGGGCAAGGACAGTCGGCTGGCCATCTATCTGTTTGAACAGGGTAAACCCGTGCTGCTGACCGGCACCGCCATGCTCGGCGAGTCGGCGGACTGGTATCAGGGGGTGCTGGCGGGCGAGAGCCGCTTCGCCACCATCAAGCAGCAGGGGAGCGATTTTCTGGTGATGGCGGCGCCGCTGCGCGACTTCTCCGGCAAGGCGGTCGGGGTGATCGAGCTGGCGCGGGATCACAGCGAGGTCGTCGCCGCGCTGGCGCGCCAGAGCTGGCAGATGGTGATGATCGCGCTGCTCGGCACCGCCCTGATTGCGGTGGCGCTGGTGTGGCTGCTAGGCCGCCTTAACCACCCGCTGCTGGAGAGCGTCAAGGCGCTGGAGGCGCTGGCCAATGGTTCCGGCGATCTCGGTAGCAAGCTGCCGGTGGCTGGGCCGGAAGAGATCCGCCGCCTTGGCACGGCGTTCAATGCCTTCGTCGGCAAGATCCGCGACACCATCAGCCAGCTCACCGCCACGCTGGGCGAACTGGCTGGCGAGAGCGAGCGGCTATCGCGCAGTGCGGCGGGCAACCTTGGCAGCATGACACGTCAGCAGGAGCAGACTACCCAGCTCGCCACCGCCATGACCGAGATGACCAGCACGGTGCATGAAGTGGCCCACAACACGGTGCAAGCGGCCGAAGCGGCCAGCGAGGCAGACAATCAGGCCGTCACCGGTGATGAGGTGGTGCAGCAGAGCGTCAGCATGATCGAGCAGCTGGCCGCGGAGATCGCCAGCGCGGGCGACACGGTGAAAGAGGTCGCCAAGGCCAGCGAGCAGATTGGCTCGGTGCTGGCGGTGATCCAGTCCATCGCCGAGCAGACCAACCTGCTGGCCCTCAACGCCGCCATCGAGGCGGCCCGGGCCGGTGAACAGGGGCGCGGTTTTGCGGTGGTGGCCGACGAGGTGCGCTCACTGGCGGGCCGTACCCAGCACTCCACGGCCGAGATCCGCGGCACCATCGAGCAGCTGCAAAGGGCGGTGGGCACTACTGTGACCATGATCGAGCACAGCGTCTCGCGGGCGGGGGAGTCGGTGGAGCGGGCCAATCAGGCGGGGGACGCCCTCAGCCGGATCAAGGGAGCGGTCAACAGCATTCGCGATATGAACACCCAGATCGCCGCCGCCTCCGAGGAGCAATCCTCGGTGAGCGACGAGATCACCCGCAATATCGTCAGCGTCCACGAGATCTCCCAGGCCACCACGCTGGTGGCGCGGGATACCGCCCAGATTGCCACCCATGTGGCGACCCTGGTGGACAAACTGGGGGATCTGGCCGGGCAGTTCCAGGATGGCTCCAACGTAAGGATGGTGCTGACCCGCGCCCGCGCCGCCCACATGGGCTGGAAGACCCGGGTGCGCGCCTATCTGGATGGGCAGGAGGGGCTGTCGCGCAGTGAAGCGGTCAGTGACAAGGAGTGCCGCCTCGGCCGCTGGTACTTCAGCGAGGGGGCAGCCTGCTGCAGTTCGCATCCGGCCTTCAAGGCGATTGCCACTCCCCACGCCAGACTGCATCAGGTGATCCAGCAGGTCATCGAGTTGAAAAACCAGCACAAGCACGAGGCGGCAGAGGCCCTCTACCGCGAGATCGAACAGAGCTCCGGGCAGGTGGTGGGCTACATCGATCAGCTGTTGCAGGAGATGACCAAGCCCGCACGCTAGTCACGCGCGGGCCGGATAGCCAAAGGGCTGACATCTTTGTCAGCCCTTTTTCATGCTGGCCACGTAAAAGCCATCACCGCTTAAGCTCCGGTACAAGGGGGCTCGCCGATAATGCCGCCGCCCCGAGCTGGCCCCCTGCGCCAGCTGCCGAATTTGGAACCGAGAGCGTGAAACCGACCAACAAATCCCTGCTGTCCCTCCCCGAGCGCCAGATCCCGCAACCGCAGCCTGATGAGGGCGAGCATGCGCCGTCGGCGGCAGATACCCCTGCGCCAACCGTGCAAGCCGCTGTGCCTGCCGAGTCGTCCATTCCGCCATCCCGATTGGCCGCTACCGCGATGCCTGCCGCGCCGATCGTGGTGGTACCGGTTGCGCTGCCATCCGCGCCACGCGCTCGCAACACGCTGGTCGGCACCCTGTTCTGTGTCTGTCTGGCGCTGGTCGCCTCGTTCGTCTTTATTGCCCGTTCCCATATTGCAGCGACGCCGCTCGTGGCCAGCGGTGCGCAGCCGCTGGTGGAGATTGGCGTTGCCGATATTGACCAGCCCGAGGTGGTTTACTCCATGGATCTGGCCTTTCCAGCGAGGGAAACTGCCATCCCGCAGCCGGTGGTCGCCCGCCACGAGCAACCGGCCAAGCTCAAGATCGGCGTCTACAAGCAGGTGAACAACGTCGAAAAGTGGCGGCGCTGGGCGCGCCAGCAGAATGTCACCTTCGAGGCGGTGCAAAAGAACCGGGATGGCGAGCCCCACTACTTCCTCTATCTGTGCGAGCAGGACCCGGCGCGGATCGACCAGCTCAAGCTCGACGTGGCCCGCATCAGCGGCGAAACCCCGCAGCTGGTTCGCCGCGCGACCAGCACCCGCATCTAGCGGGAAATCAGCCTTTGTTGATCTCGCTGGCGGCGTGTACCAGTTGCTCCAGCTGGTGGTGGATCTGGGCGCGATCCAGCTGCTGCAACGGCTGGCGGCTCCACAGCACCGGCGTCAGGCTCTCGGCATCGAACCCCAGTACCGGCTTGCACGGGTCCTGACTGAAGAGGTTCTGGGCGGCTGCCTGGGCGCTGGTGGCCGCGTCGAGGCGGGTAAACATCAGCAGATAGTTGGCCGGGTGTTCGGTCAAATGGCAGGTCAGCTCGCCGATCTGCAGGCTGGTGACGCTCTCCTCCTGCTGCGGCGCAGGCAGCGAGAGGGAGAGAAACAGCTGGTGGATGGCGGCGTGATAAAGAGAGTTCATTGATGGCTCCAGATTGGTGATGGCGCCATTAGAGCAGGTCGCCGCCCGCGGCACTGTTAATGGTGGCTCTCTTTTTTTAGCTTTCCGGTCAGCGAGATAGCGCGCCGCGCTCAGTACAAAAATCGCGACCAATCCCGATAGTCCCTGTTGATGGCCTCTCCTAGACTGGCAGCGAAACATCACAAGAAGACAATCATCATGCAGATTCAAACACACACCGGCGGCATGCAGGCCGTCGCTCACCACAGTGATGCCACCACAGGGGTTGGCCGGATGGGCCAGCTGGATGTACGTCAGATCGCCACCGGGCAAGATGCGATCTTGCTGGGCAGCCGCAGCGAACCGCAAAAAGGACAGGGGCTGCTCTCGCGACTGGGTGCCCAGCTGGCTCGCCCGTTTGTGGCCCTGAAAGAGTGGATCGGCAACCTGCTGGGGACGGACAAGCGTGCCGCTGCGCCGAAGGCGCAAACCGCCGTTTCCCCCGAGGATCTTCAGCGCCTGATGAAGCAGGCTGCATTTGGTAGCTCGCTGGGTGGCTTCGCCAAGGCGGACGTGTTGCACAACATCACCGCCGAACAACTGGGCAAGGAGCACACCACTCTGGCGACCGGCAATGGCCCCCTGCGCTCTCTCTGCACCGCGTTGCAGGCCGTTGTCGTCGGCTCCCAGCAGCCGCAACTGCGGGAGTTGGCAGCCGGGCTACTGGCCCGCCCCATCGCCGGTATCCCGCTCCAGCAGTGGGGTACGGTGGGGGGCAAGGTGACCGAGCTGCTCGCTAACGCCACCCCCGAACTGTTGCAGGAGGCGATGAGCCAGTTGCACACCGCGATGGGTGAAGTAGCCGACCTGCAGCGCGCCGTAAAGGCCGAAGTTGCTGGCGAACCGGCGCAAAGCGCGACCACCACTGCTGATGCGGCGCCGATCCAAAGCGGTGAGAGTAAAGGTATGGCCCGCGAGCAGGTCGCCATGGTGCGGCAGACTCCGGCCACCGGCTACAAGTTGGCGCTGGATCTCATCAGCTATCAGGCCAGCTACCTGCTGCGGGATCAAACCTCGACGACAGTGACCCTGAGCAGCAGCGATCTCAACGCCCTGCATCAGCACATTGCCGATGGCTCCATCAACGGCTCCCACATGGCCAAATTGCAGACCCGTGGCGATCTGCAAACCCTGCGCACTCTGGCGCTGTCGCTGGCTAGCGGCAGCGATGCCAAGGGCTCTTCCCTTGGTCACGCCCTCGACAGCCTCGCCTCGGCGCGCCCCAACCAGCGACTGGTGCTGGGCGGCCTGATGCAGTTTGCCAGTCAGGGTGATCAGGCGTGGGCTGACCATACCGCTGGCAAGCCGGAAGATCGGCTCGATGCCGGGGCGCGGCAGCGCTTTGATGGTGACAACATGAAGGCGGCGGTGGCGCGTCTCGGCGCCAGCGAAGCGCGACAAGTGCTGCAACAGTTGGAAGGGGCTTTTGGTGATCGGGTGCGGGGCATCTGTGATCTAGCGGTTGAACTGGTTTCGCCCTTTGCCGACACGGTCCCGGAGGCCGTATTGACCTCCCGGTTGACCCGTATGGGCACTGTGGTGAGCACCCTGATCGACCAGATCAAGGTGCGCCTCGCGCTGCCCCTGTCAGCTCACAGTGATGCGTCCCAGATTGATTCTGTCGATCAGTTGACGCCGCTCGAACTGGCGGCGCTGGCCCATATCGGCGTCGATGACCGCTATCTGTAAACCGCCTGCAAGCCGCCCCTCCGGGCAAGGCCAGACGGTACGAAAACGGACACCCTCGGGTGTCCGTTTTCTATTCTGGCGGGGGGAGAGGGCGCTCAGTGCCTGCTGCGATGGCTCACAGGCTGGCGAAATCCACCTCGGGCAGGGTTTCGAAGCCGGGGCGAGCGAACAGGTAGCCCTGCATCAGGCTGATGCCCATCTCCCGCAGGCAGGCCATCTCTTCGCGGGTTTCGATCCCCTCCGCCAGCGGGGTGATCTTCAGCTCCGCAAACAGCGCCAGACAGTGGCGCACTATGGCTTGCCGGGTCGGGTCCTGGTCGATGCCGCGCAGCAGGTGCATATCGAGCTTGATGATATCTGGCAGAAAATCGGCCAGCAGGTTGAGGCCCGAGTAACCGGCGCCAAAGTCATCCATCGCCGTCTTGAAGCCAAGGGCCTGATAGTGATCGACGATGCCACGAATATGCTGGTTATCCAGCAACTGCTCCACCTCGGTCAGCTCGAACATGATCTGCTCGATGGGGAAGTTGTGCTCGCGGGCCGCCTGCAGGGTGGTGCGGATGCAGCGCTCCGGGCGGTAGACCGCATTGGGTAGAAAATTGATGCTCAGCATCCCCTTCATCCCGAGTCGGGCCGCCAGCGCGATGGCCTTGATGCGGCACAACTGATCGAAGCGATAGCGATTGCTGTCGTTGACCCGGGCAATCACCGAGTGCGCAGATTCGTTGTTGAGCCCCCGCACCAGCGCCTCATAGCCGAAGAGGGTGCGGTTGCGGCAATCGATGATGGGCTGGAAGGCCATGGTGAAATCGAAGTCGAGATCCACCTGCTCCTGACACTGTTGGCAGATGGACTGGGCGGGGGCGGAAGGTATATCCATAACTTTCCTCACAAGGGTGATGTTGGCGCGGAGCTCTGGCTCAAATGATAACAGCTCATCTCTCCCGAGAGGGGTAATTCCGGTGAGCGGGTCGGGATCGGGGATAAGATTGCGCCCATCTCCCGCCAGTGTTTAAAACCGGCCTGCACCATATCTCACCGCCTCATGTAGGTTCGATTAGCGCAGCGTAATCGGACGATCGAGAGGCTTTTGTTTCGGTTGTTGCCGTGGGTCAGGGTTGGTCAGCCGGAGGGGAAATTCGGCTGGCCGTGATAGCGGGAGAATCCATTTACGCGAACGTCCGATTACGCCTGGCGGCTAATCGAACCTACGAGTTACAGTCAAAATGGTGAGAGTCCCAGAATCTTTAATCTTGCCTTCCATCCTTTGATAAGGCTAATGTCAAAGGCAATTTCAACAGTAGATGGGGTGGTGTTTTGGATATTAATGAACTTATGAAACAGGCTCGTTCTTTGGAGCATCAATTATTTATAAAGTATCGTTTGGATGTTCACCCTACAGAAGATGAAATAAGGAAATGGTACTGTAAAACAAACGATTATGTTTTATCTGGCTTAGATGTCGAAAATGCAGGAAAACTAGCGGCATTAGATTGCTTTAAAGTAAATGAAAACATTGTTAGAAAATCACAAGTTGACACAATTGAGGCATTGCTGGCTATGGCAAGAAAAAAGGTCGATGAAGATGACTCTGAGTAGCGATAACTGGGTAGGAATTATTGTTCCTCTTGTATCTTTTTTGGCGGGGTTTCTTTTAAATGCTGTATTTATGACAAAAAAAGATAGAGAGGAGCTAAAACTAAAAAAGCAAGAGCTATCAAATATCCTGGAATCTGATGTAACCGAGGCTGGAAGTGAATATACCACAGCACTGGCTGCCATGAATCCCAGAGATTTTGATAGCTTTATGAAAGTGAATGATTCTGGTGAGAAGTATTTTAATGCTTTAAACAAATTGGCATGTTCAATAGTATCTCGAACTACAGACAAAGATAGTACCATTAACTCCCACGTCATTAAGATTCGGGATGCGTACACAAGAACAATTCCTGATCATTACAAAACACTCAGCTATATAGCTGAAAATTGTGACATCCCATATAAAGGGAAGTTTAGGGCTGAAAATTATAAGAGTCTGAGAGTGGTTATAGACTTGCATAGAATAGAATGAAATTTCTTTTACAGAAATAAAAACGGCGCCTTAACGGCGCCGTTTTTATCACTCACTCAACCAACATCACTGCAGCAGCGAGATATCCGCGACTTGCAGGAACAGGTTGCGCAGGTTGTTCAGCAGCGCCAGACGGTTGGCCTTGAGGGCGTCGTCGTCGGCCATCACCATCACTTCGTTGAAGAAGGTATCGACCGGCTCGCGCAGGGCGGCCAGACGGGTGAGGGCGGCCTGATAGTCACCGGCAGCGAACAGCGGGGCCAGTTCGGCTTGCAGTTCGGCAACCTGGGTGGCCAGCGCCTTCTCGGCGGCATCGACCAGCAGTTCCGGTTTGACGGCAGTCGGCAACTCGCCTTCGACCTTGGCCAGAATGTTGCTCACGCGCTTGTTGGCGGCAGCCAGTGCCAGTGCGGCATCCAGGGTGCGGAAGTGGCTGACGGCCTTGACGCGACGATCGAAGTCGAGCGGACGGGTCGGGCGGCGGGCCAGTACGGCCAGCACCACGTCGGCACCGATGCCTTCGTCCTGATAAGCGGCACGGAAGCGGCCCAGCATAAAGTCGACCACGTCGGTGACGACGGTTTTGTTGGTCAGCTTGTCGCCGTAGACGCGTACCGCTTCTTCAACCAGTTCAACCAGATCCAGGTCCAGCTGCTTCTCGGTCATGATGCGCAGGGCACCGATGGCGGCACGACGCAGGGCGAACGGGTCCTTGTCACCCTTCGGCAGCATGCCGATGCCGAAGATACCGGCCAGAGTGTCGAACTTGTCGGCCAGCGCGACGGCGCAGGCAACCAGACCGGACGGCAGGGCATCACCGGCAAAGCGCGGCATGTACTGCTCGTTGAGGGCCACGGCGACTGCTTCGTCTTCGCCATCGTGACGGGCGTAGTGCATCCCCATCACACCCTGGGTGTCGGTGAACTCGCCGACCATGTTGGTCATCAGATCACACTTGGAGAGCAGACCGGCACGCTTGGCTTGAGTGACATCGGCACCGATACGCTCGGCGATAAAGCCGGCAACGGTCTCGATGCGCTCGACCTTGGCCTTGACGGTGCCCAGCTGTTGCTGGAACAGCACGGTTTCAAGGCGCGGCAGGCGGGAGGCCAGAGTCTGCTTGAGGTCGGTCTTGAAGAAGAACTCGGCGTCAGAGAGACGGGGGCGAACCACCTTCTCGTTGCCGCTGATGATCTGGCTCGGGTCTTTCGACTCGATGTTGGTGACGAAGATGAACTTCGGCAGCAGCTTGCCGTTCTTGTCGTAGACCGGGAAGTACTTCTGGTCACCCTTCATGGTGTGAACCAGTGCTTCAGCGGGAACGGCCAGGAACTTCTCTTCAAAGTTGGCGGTCAGCACCACCGGCCACTCGACCAGTGCGGTCACTTCTTCCAGCAGGGCGTCGTCCAGATCGGCCACACCACCGAAGGCGGCAGCGGCCGCTTCGGCGTCAGCCTTGATCTTGGCCTTGCGTGCCATAAAGTCGGCAATCACCATGCCGCGCTCCTGCAGGATCTGCGGGTACTGGCTGGCGTTGTCGATGGTGAATTCGCTCTCGCCCATAAAGCGGTGACCGCGAATGGTGCGGGCGGAGTCGATACCCAGAATGTGGGCGGGCACCAGATCCCCATCCAGCAGCAGGGTCACGGTGAACACCGGACGCACGAACTGGATGGTCTTGTCGCCCCAGCGCATCATTTTCGGGATCGGCAGCTTGGCCAGCGCTTGGCTAACCAGCTCGCCCAGCAGATCTTTGGCCGGACGGCCTTCGACCTTGGCGGTGTGAACCAGCCACTCGCCCTTGTCGGTGACCAGACGCTCGGCCTGTTCAACGGTGATGCCGTTGCCACGGGCCCAGCCTTCGGCAGCCTTGGTCGGCTTGCCTTCGGCATCGAACGCCTGAGAGACGGCCGGGCCGCGCTTCTCGACGCTCTTGCTCGGCTGTTCGCCAGCCAGCTCGCTCACCTTGAGGGCCAGACGGCGCGGTGAGGCAAACCACTCGACGTCGCCGAAGGCCAGATCGGCCTTGGTCAGTTCGCTTTTGAGGTTGTCGGCAAAGGCTTCGGCCAGGGAGCGCAGGGCTTTGGGCGGCAGCTCAGCAGTACCGATCTCTACCAGAAATGTATGTTGTGCCATGTCCGTTCCTTAACCTTGCTTGTTCTCACTGCGCTGACACATCGGGAAGCCCAGCGCTTCGCGGGAGGCGTAGTATGCCTCTGCCACGGCCTTGGTCAGGGTGCGAATGCGCAGGATGTAGCGCTGACGCTCGGTGACCGAGATGGCCTTGCGGGCATCCAGCAGGTTGAAGGAGTGAGCGGCTTTGAGGATGCGCTCGTAGGCAGGCAGCGGCAGCGGTTTTTCCAGTGCCAGCAGGTGCTGGGCTTCCTTCTCGTACTGCTCGAAGCAGTGGAACAGGAACTCTACATCGGCGTGTTCGAAGTTGTAGGTGGATTGCTCCACTTCGTTCTGGTGGAACACGTCGCCGTAGGTGGTCTTGCCCAGCGGGCCATCAGACCAGACCAGATCGTAGACGCTGTCTACGCCCTGAATGTACATGGCCAGACGCTCGAGACCGTAGGTGATCTCGCCGGTGACCGGCTTGCACTCGAGGCCGCCAACTTGCTGGAAGTAGGTGAACTGGGTCACTTCCATGCCGTTCAGCCACACTTCCCAGCCCAGACCCCAGGCACCCAGCGTCGGGTTTTCCCAGTTGTCTTCCACGAAGCGGATGTCATGGATTTCAGGATCCATGCCCAGCTCTTTCAGGGAGCCCAGATAGAGTTCCTGAATGTTGTCGGGGGAAGGCTTGATGATCACCTGGAACTGGTAGTAGTGCTGCAGGCGGTTCGGGTTTTCACCGTAGCGGCCGTCGGTCGGACGGCGGGACGGTTGCACGTAGGCGCAGGCGATGGGCTCCGGGCCCAGGGCACGCAGACAGGTCATGGGGTGGGAAGTACCGGCACCCACTTCCATATCCAGCGGCTGAATGATGGTACAGCCCTGGCGGGACCAATAGTCCTGCAGCTGCAGGATCAGGCCCTGAAAGGTTTTGACATCGAATTTTTGCATAATTTTTTTCGCGCGAAGTGAAAATCAGAGCAAGATTTGCTGAATGTGAACCGAGGGAGTATACCGTCTGGCATGGTCGGATAATAGGCGAAATTGCAGCGGATTCACGGGATGGCACTGCGCCGTGGCTGGTCGGGCGGGATGTCCGGTACAGGATGTGAGCGATGCCGCCAGCCGAGTGGGCAGGGTCGGGGAAGCCGCTGAAATCATAAGGGAGAGAAAATGGAACTGCGCTGCGCCTGGGTGACCAAAGACCCGGAATACATTGAATACCATGACAAACAGTGGGGCAGGCCGGTCTATGACGCCCGCGAGCTGTTTGCCAAGCTCTGCCTCGACGGCCAGCAGGCGGGGCTGTCGTGGATCACCATCCTCAAGCGCACCGAAAGCTATTACCGCGCCTATGCCGACTTTGATCCGGTGCAGATTGCCCGCTTCGACGAGCAGGATGTGGAGCGGTTGATGCAGGACAGCGGCATTATCCGCAATCGGCTCAAGGTGCAGTCGATCATCAAAAACGCCCGCGCCTATCTGACGTTGCAGGAGCAGGGGATCGACTTCGCCGACTACCTGTGGGGCTTTGTCGGCGGCGCCCCCATCGTCAATCAGCGCCAGGGCAACGGCGATATTCCGGCCACCTCGCCGGAGTCGGATGCTATGGCCAAGGCGCTCAAAAAGCTCGGTTTCAACTTCGTCGGCAGCACCATCTGTTACGCCTTTATGCAGGCGGTGGGGATGGTGAACGATCATCTGGTCAGCTGTCCTTGCCACGCCGAGTGCCAAAAAGAGCAGCAAAAGAAGCCGGATTGAGCCCCTTTTTGGTATCCGGTTCAGTCGGGATACAGTGATGGCCGTTCAGAATTGCGCTCCCCAATCAAGGAGTCATTCATGTCTTTCATCACTGTTCGCGGACGCGCCTGCCGCGCCCTGATCCTGGCTTGCGCCACCTTGCTGACCTCACTGCCTGCGCTGGCGGTCAAAGAGGCGCGCGACATTCGTCAGGATGCCCGCAGCGACGCTCGGGATGTTCGTCAGGATAGCTACACCGGTCATCAGGACGCCCGTCAGGATGCCCGCGATGTGCGTCAGGATGGCCGCCCGCAGGCTCGCGACATGAAGCAGGATTGCCGTCAGGAAGAGTACCTGAACAACGTCGACTGCCGTCAGGACAAGCGCCAGTTCAAGCAGGATGTGCGGGAAGATGCGCGGGATATCCGCCGCCGCTGATCCTCGCTTCATGGCAGTGGCCCGATCTGGCCAACCGCTGGCAGCCAAACAGTGTGACAAGAAAAAGGCTCCCGAAAACGGGAGCCTTTTTGCATCTGGTCGCCGGGTGGCGGCTTACGCTACTCCCGCCTTTACCATGCACTCGCTGTATTGCTTGTCCACCTTCAGGATATGGTTGAGCAGCCAGCTCTTGAGGAAGATGATCATCTCCATGTTGAGATCCTGTTCGTCGCCATCTTCGCGGCGGATCAGGTTGCCCAGCTCGGCCAGCAGCCTGGCATGCTCCTGTTTGTGGCGTTGCAGCTCGGGATAGCGCGCCTGTTCCATACTGCGCTCCTCGTCGGCAAAGTGCTGAATTGCCAGCTTGAGCAGCTCGTCCAGCCGCTGTTTGCGCACCTGCGCCGGACTGTTATCACTGACCGCGTGGTAGAAGCGGTTCATCGCGTCGAACAGGCCCTGATGCTGGCGATCCACGCTTGCCACACCCACCATGAACGTTTCGTTCCAGCGCAGCAGGTCGTGTTCATGGCCCGTTGATTGCTGCTGGCTCACCTCGAACTGGTCGCTGATCAGGCTGATCTCCTCATTGGACTGGTTCAGGTCGCGCGTGTGGGCACGACTCTCGCGGGCCAGCTCGAGGCATTCACGAGCAATATTGGCAACCTGCATGACGTTGCGATTGGTCTCTTCCGCGACCTGAGCCTGTTGCTCGGCTGCCGTGGCGATCTGACCATTCATGTCGGCGACCCGGGTAATGGCCGAGACAATGGCATTGAGGGTTTCGCCGGTGCCCGCGGCCTGGTTGACCGCCTGTTCGCTGACGTTGCGGGTGGTATGCATGGTGCTGACGGCATGGCGGGTGTTGTTCTGCAACGCTTCGATCCGCTGCTGGATATCGACGGTGGCGGCCTGGGTGCGGGTTGCCAGCTGACGTACCTCGTCGGCGACCACCGCAAAGCCGCGCCCCTGTTCGCCAGCCCGGGCCGCCTCGATAGCGGCGTTGAGCGCCAGCAGGTTGGTCTGTTCCGAGATGGTGCTGATCACCTGCAGAATGTTGCCGATCTGGCTGCTCTCCTGATCCAGCCGGGTCACCTCACCGGCGGATTGCTCGATATGGGTGGCCACCTGACGGATCAGGGCGATGGTCTGGCTCACTTGCTGCTGGCCATCGTGGGCCTGCTGCTGGGTGAGCAGGGTATCCTGACTGGCCTGCTCGGTGTTGTGTTCGATGTTGTGGACGGTGGCGGTCATTTCGTTGATGGCGGTCGCCAGCATGTCGGTACTTTGCTGCGCCCGCTGCATGCTGCTCAGGGTGCTGCCGGAATGGTTCATCAGCAGCGCCATCTTGTCGTGGGTCTTGTGAGAAACCTGCTGCACCGAGCCGATCAGGCTGTCGATATTGTCGAGGAAGCGGTTGAAGACGGTGGCGAGGTAGGCGAATTCGTCCTGCCCGCGGCTGCGCAGCCGGAACGTGAGGTTGTGGCTGTGGTTGGCCAGCTCGACCAGCTGGGTCATCAGCTGTTGCAGTGGCCGCACCGTCTTGAGATGGATCAGCAGCAACATCAGCATGATGATGGTGAGGCTGACCACGAGCAGCAGCAGATCCTGGCTTTGCAGGGCGCTGCTTTGGCTGGCGATCTCCCGCTCCTGACCCATCAGCTGTTGTTGTTGCTGCTCCAGCGCCCCTGCCACCTGAGTGGCGATGCTATCGGTTATCGCGTCAAATCCCTCGCCCGGCTGTTTCATCAGGCGGTTGCCCGCTTCGCGTCCCTCCTTCAGATAGGCATCGACCATCCGTTTGCCTATCTCCAGTTGGCGGGCCAGCAAGGGGGTGAGAGCACTCTGCAACTGCGGCAGGGTGTCGAGCAGTTGCCGGGCAGTCTGGGCATGCTGCTCCGCCTCGGTAACGGAGTCCTGCTCCCCCGAGACGGCTGCATCGGTCAGAAATTGCTGCACCTGAGTGGTGTGATAACGCAGCTCCTGCAGGGTGATTTGTCGGTTGGCGCTGGTGATCAGCTGCTCTGGCAGTTGTCCGAGCCGATCGGTCAGGGTGCTGCGCCAGATGCCGCCCAGCACCATAGTCAGCAGGATAACCAGGCTCGCGCCCAACAGCAGATGGCGGATCGAGAGGTTGCGAAGCAGTGCAAACATGGCGAGACCTCAAAGATCTATTGATAGTGCCTTCAATAGTAGTCAATGGCGTCAGCCAGCCCGCTGTCGTTTGTGCCCGGGGGCTCGGTCATGGGGGATAGTCCGGTGTTCAGCTCTTGTCCAGTGCACCCCGGCATAATGGCGGCCATCCGCCAGAAGAGGGCGCAATCCGTATCCTGACGTCACACCTTGGCACGCGGCTGGGGTAGAATGCGCGCTTTGTGGTTTTGAGTCGGTTTTTTCAGAGGTTTTTTTTCATGCATTTCAAGACAATTGTTCCGGCGGTTGCGCTGGCCGTGGCCCTGAGCGGCTGTACTACCAACCCCTACACAGGTGAGCAGCAGACCTCCAAGGCGGTCTGGGGTTCGCTGGCCGGTGCCGCAACCGGCGCGGCAATCGGTGCCATGTCCTCCAGCAAGGGTGACCGCAAGAAGGGGATCCTGACTGGCGTGGCGGCAGGTGCGGCGCTGGGCGGCGGTATCGGTTACTACATGGATGTGCAGGAAGCCAAGCTGCGCGATAAGCTGCAAGGCACCGGCGTCAGCGTCACCCGCAATGGCGACCAGCTGATCCTCAATATGCCGAACAACGTCACCTTCGACAGCTCCAGCGCCCAGCTGAAAGCGGCCGGTGCCAACACCCTCTCCGGTGTGGCCATGGTGGTTGCCGAGTTCGACAAGACCCGCCTGAACGTGGTTGGTCACACCGACAGCAGCGGCTCCCGCGATCTGAACATGAAGCTCTCCCGCGAGCGTGCCGATGCCGTTGCCGCCCAGCTGATTGGTCAGGGTGTCGCTGGCAGCCGCATCTCCACCACAGGTGTAGGCCCGGATCAGCCGATCGCCTCCAACAGCACCGCGGCTGGCAAAGCCCAGAACCGTCGCGTGACCATTACCCTGACCCCGACCGCCTAAGTCGTTCAGGTTTTGGTAACGAAAAGGCCCCGCCAGTGATGGCGGGGTCTTTCTATTGGAGCCGTGGCGAGCAATGGCTCCTTATTCTTTGCTCCCTTCTCCCCTTGCGGGAGAAGGGGCGGGGATGAGGGGGATAACCGCCTCTTAGACCGCTGCAGTCAGCTGCTCTTCCACCTTGTAGCCTTCGTGGGCCAGGCGGGCCTGTACGCAGGCGCGAACCGGTGCGGTGTCGGCATCAGGGGAGCCAGGCATCCCGTTTTACTTAGACAGCGGCAGTGAGCTGCACTTCGACCTTGTAGCCGTCGTGGGCCAGACGGGCCTGTACGCAGGCGCGAACCGGTGCAGTGCCAGCCGGGATCCAGGCATCCCACTGCTCGTTGAAGGCAGCGATGTCCTGAATGTCTTTGAGATAGATGTTGGCCATCAGGATCTTGTCGACGCCGGAGCCGTTGGCTTCCAGCAGGCGTTGCAGGCTCGCCAGCACTTCGCGGGTCTGCTGGTGGATGTCAGCCTCTTCGCTGACGGGCACTTCCACCACGTAGAGGGTGCCATTGTGGATGACCACGTCTGACCAACGCTGGGTGGTGCCGATTCGGGTAATGGTTGTCATGGAGTGCTCCGGTACGGGGGCTTATTGACCCTTGCGGATCAGATAGCGGTAGGGGGCCTGCTCTGTCTCGCTGGCGACCAGGGTGTGATCCATAAAGCGGCAGAAACTGGGGATGTCGCGGGTGGTTGAAGGATCGTCGGCGCTGACCAGCAGGGTCTCGCCATCCGCCATCAGCCGCACTTTTTTGCGAACCATCATAACGGGTTCCGGGCAACGAAGCCCGATTGCGTCCAACTCATGAGTTGCGTCGCAGAATAAATCACTCATCTATTATCAACCTTCAACCTATTCGGCTGCCAATGATACTCAGGGCTAAAAAATAATCAAACAAACAGCCCGTCAACCAGCATATGTAACCAAAATGTTATTCAGCCCTATCCAGCTTGCGCCGGACGAGTAATATAAAAATTGAACCATATTCAACAAGGAGGTGAATATGCAGGTCTCCTACGGCAGATTACAAGCCTATGCAGGCATGGGGTTCTTGTCCTTCGCCATGATAGTGACGGGCAGCCCGATCGGGAACACCGGTACCTGGTTCGGCTCCATGGTGATGGTGGGGTTGGGGCTCTGGATCGAGCTCAGCGATTACTATGACGAGGATGAGGACGAAAACGATCAATCCTGAACCGGATGACGATTCAACAACAAAGGCGGAGCAATTCCGCCTTTGTCATTTCTGCCGATCAGCCATTTGCCCGGATCAGCGGGTCGAGCGCATCGCCCGCTCCAGATGCAGCGCCGTCTGCTGCGGGTTGGCCTTGGGGTCGTTGAAGTAGTTGCTCAGCACATCCATGATCGCCTGACGCATATTGGTCGGCGTCGCCATCCCCTCCGCCATGCTGGGCAGCAGGTTGTCCTGCTTTTCCGCCAGCAGGAAATCCTGATAGGAGCGGACGGCGCAGCGGTCGAACTTGCTCATGTCGGGGTTGGTCAGCGCCGGGATCGATCCCTTCACCCGGTTGAACTCTGCCTGGAATGTCGGCGTCATCAGTAGCTGGGCCAGCTCGCCCTGTGCCTGCAGCTGGGCCGGATCCCGCTGTTTGAACATGGCGATGGAGTCGAGGTTGTAGCTGAACAGCCCGGCGCTGCCCGGGCTCGGCAGGCAGGCGATATCCTCACCCGGCCGATAGTTGCCCGCGCTCAGCTCCCCCTTCACCCAGTCACCCATCACCTGCATGGCGGCGCCACCGCTCTCCAGCAGATTGGTGGCCTGATGCCACTTCAGACCGGCGTATTTTTGCGGCACATAGGCACGTAGCTGCTGGAAGCGGGTCAGCACCCGCACCATGTCGGGGCCGGTCAGGGTGGCGCTGTCCTGTTCGAGGAATGCCTTGCGGTAGAACTCCTTGCCGCCCTCACCGAGCGCCACCGTTTCAAACAACACCGCCAGCTGCCAGGGCTCGTTGCCGATGGCGAGCGGGGTGATCCCCCGTTTTTTAAGCTGGTCGGCGATGGTGACGAACTGGGCCCAGTCGGTGGGCGGAGTCAGCTTCTGCTGCTCGAACACCTTGCGGTTGAGCCACAACCAGTTTACCCGGTGAATGCCGGTCGGCACCGCCATCAGGGCGTCACTCTGGCTGAGGGTGTCACGCACCATGGGGGGCATTTTGGCGTACCAGCCGAGGTGTTCGGCCATCGGGCTGAGATCGCGCAGAAAACCGAGCCCGGCCCACTCCTTGAGTTCATAGCCCTTGAGGTGGGCCGCCTCCGGCGGGTTGGCTGCCAGTGCCCGGCTCTTCAATACCGTCATGGCGCTCTTGCCGCCGCCGCCCTGTACTGCAAAGTCGTTCCACTGGTTGCCCTGTTCGGTCCACTCGGATTTGAGCACCTCCACGGCCTTGGCTTCACCGCCGGAGGTCCACCAGTGCAGCACCTCCACCTGAGAGGCGCACGCCGGTAGTGATAGCAGGGCGATGACAGAAAAAGACAACCACTTCATAAGGTTACTGCCTTGGTAGGGAGAGCGTGGCCTGCAGGCCACCTTGCGGACGGTTTTCCAGCACCAGATCGCCGCCGTGGGCGTGGGCAATGTTGCGGGCGATGCCAAGGCCGAGGCCGGTGCCCGCCTGATCGGTGCTGAGCCGGTAGTAGGGCTCGAAGATGCGCTCGAACTGATCGTCCGGCAGGCCGGGGCCCTCGTCCATGATGAAGAGGATCAGCATCTCCTCGTCATCCATGATGATGATGCGCACTTTCTGGCCGTACTTGATGCCGTTGTCCACCAGATTGCCGATGCAGCGCTTGAGCGCCAGCAGCTTGCCGCGATAGGGCCACTTGCAGTGGCCTTCGATAGTCAGCCGCTCGTCGTGCAGGTTCATCGACTCCGCCATCTGCTCCAGCAGGGCGTTGATGTCGATCTCCTCGATGTTCTCGTGGATGTCGGTCTCTTTGACCGTCTGCAGCGCCCCTTTCACCATCAGCTCCAGCTCGTCGAGATCCTTGTTGAACTTGCCGATCTGCACCTCGTCATCGAGCAGCTCGACCCGCAGCCGCAGCCGGGTGATGGGGGTCTTGAGGTCGTGGGAGATGGAGCTGAACAGCCGCTCTCTATCGTCGATATAACGGCGAATGCGGTGCTGCATGATGTTGAAGGCGCGGGTGGCCGCCACGATTTCCGATGCCCCTTCCTCTTTCAGCGACGGCTGGTCGATATCCTTGCCCAGGTTGACCGCCGCCTTGGCGAGACGGCGCAGCGGGCGGGTCTGCCAGCGCACCAGCATAAAGGTGAAGAAGCAGAGGAACACCGTCATCAGGGCGATGAAACGTACCTGATTGCTCGGCATCACGGTATCGTCGAGGGTCATGTAGGGGGCGGGCAGCAGGGCCGCCAGATAGAGCCACTCCCCCTTTTCAATCTCGATCTGGGTCACCAGTACCGGCGGATTGAGCGGTTCCAGCGACAGGGTGTAGCGGGCCCAGGAGGAGGGTAGGTCTGCCAGCAAGGTGTCGTTGTTGAAGACGTGCAAGTCGTCGGGTCGGGAGAAGTCCACCTTGATCGCCATGGCATCGGAGAGCTTGCGGGTCAGCACCCCCTGCACCTCCTGCAGCACCAGCGTCTTGCGCTCGCTCTCGGGGATGGCGTTGATGTGGATCTCTTCCTCGTTGAGCGAAACGAAGAAGCGGCTGCCACCCATGTTGCGCAGCTGGTCCAGCGCGATATGGCGATACTGCAGCGGCAGGGATTTGAAGAAGTTGACGGTGGAGGCAGCGGAGAGCGCCAGGTTGCGGGTGGTGCTGATCATCCCCTCCAGCTCCCGCTTCTGGATCTGCTGCATCCAGATGCCGGTCAGAATGGTCTGGGAGAGCAGGATGGCCAGCAACAGCAGCAGGATCATCCGTGACAGCAGGGAGCGGGGCACCAGCGCCCCCCAGGACCACTTGTTGCTCATGGCAGTTCGTGCACCTCGGCAATCAGCATGTAACCGCTGCCGCGAATGGTCTTGATGATGCGTGGGCTCTTGCCGTTGTCGCCCAGCTTCTGGCGCAGACGGCTGATCTGCACGTCGATGCCGCGCTCCATCGGCAGGCTTTCGCGGCCGCGGGTGGCATCGGAGATGGTGTCCCGATCCAGCACCACGCCGGGCTGTTGCAGGAACATGCCGAGCAGCATGGCGTCGCTGCCGGAGAGATCCAGCAGGCTGCCATCGTCATGGGTCAGCTGGTGGCTCAGGGTGTCGAGGGTCCACTCGGCAAAACGCAGGCGGCGGCTCGGCTCTTTCTCTTTTTCCGGCTGGCGGAATTCGGCGCGGCGCAGCAGTGCCTTGATGCGGGCCTGCAGTTCACGGGGGCTGAACGGCTTGGCGATATAGTCGTCGGCACCCAGTTCCAGGCCGATCACCCGATCCGCTTCGTCGGAGGCGGCGGTCAGCATGATGATGGGCACCTGGGAGTCACGACGGATCTGCTGGCAGAGGGTAAAACCGTCCTCGCCGGGCATCATGATGTCCAGAATAATCAGGTCCGGGCTGTGCTGGGCGAGTTGCTGGCGCATCTCGTTACCCTCCGCTGCCGTCAATACCTGAAAGCCCGCCCGGGTCAGGTACTCATTGAGCAGCTCGCGGATCTCTTGGTCGTCATCGACGATCAGCAGTTGTTTGCTCATTGACATATGTATGTGCATCCACCCATTTTTTTGTGCAGATTGAACCTGTCGGGGGAGTAAAAAGCAAGCAAGCCCCCCATCTAATGTGAGGTTTAAGGCAATAACAGCCTATTGATAAGGTTAAAACGAAAAAAGGCCGACCCAAACGGGACGGCCAACAGACAGCTTCTGACCACTGACGATCACCCCGTGTGGCGATCGTCACAGACTTGAAAAGGGGCCAGTCAGACTGACCCCGAAAAGGGACAACTCTCAGTAGTGCATCCCGTCGATCCGGCTGGTTATCACACCCGTTCAAACACGGTGGCGATACCCTGACCCAGGCCGATACACATGGTGGCAACCCCTAACAGTAGTGCATCCTGTTGATCCGGCTGGTTATCACACCCGTTCGAATACGGTAGCGATGCCCTGACCCAGACCGATACACATGGTGGCCACGCCCAGGGTGGCATCCTTCTCCTCCATCAGGTTGATGAGGGTGGTGGAGATGCGCGCACCGGAGCAGCCGAGCGGGTGGCCCAGCGCAATGGCGCCGCCGTTGAGGTTGACCTTCTCGTCCACCAGATCCTGCAGACCCAAATCCTTCACGCAGGGCAGGGACTGGGCGGCAAACGCCTCGTTCAGCTCGAACAGATCGATATCGCCGATGGTCAGACCGGCCCGCTTGAGCGCCTTCTGGGTGGCTGGCACCGGGCCGTAACCCATGATGGCGGCATCGCAACCGGCCACGGCCATGGCACGCACTCTGGCGCGGGGCGTGAGGCCGAGGGCCTTGGCGCGATCCGCACTCATCACCAGCATGGCGGCGGCGCCATCGGACAGCGCCGAGGAGCTGCCAGCGGTGACGGTGCCGTTGACCGGGTCAAATGCCGGGCGCAGCTGGCTTAAGCCATCGACCGTGGTCTCCGGGCGGATCACCTCGTCGTAGTCGTAGAAGAAGCGGGCGCCGCTGGCGTCATGGCCTTCCAGCCCGACGATCTCTTTGGCGAAGCGCCCTTCCACGGTCGCAGCATAAGCGCGGCGGTGGGAGCGGGCGGCAAACTCGTCCTGCTGCTGGCGGCTGATGCCGTGCAGCTTGCCGAGCATTTCGGCGGTCAGCCCCATCATGCCGGAGGCTTTCGCCACCGACTTGGCCATGCCTGGGTGGAAGTCGACGCCGTGGCTCATCGGTACATGACCCATGTGCTCGACGCCGCCGATGATGAAGATGTCCCCATCACCCACCTGAATGGCACGGGAGGCATCGTGCAGCGCCTGCATGCTGGAGCCGCACAGACGGTTGACGGTGAACGCCCCCACCTGCTTCGGAATACCGGCCAGCAGCGCGGCGTTACGGGCGATGTTGAAGCCCTGCTCCAGGGTCTGCTGCACGCAGCCCCAGTAGATATCCTCGATCTCGTTCGGGTCGAGGTTGGGGTTGCGCAGCAGGATGGATTTCATCAGGTGCGCGGACAAGTCTTCTGCACGCACGTTGCGGAAGGCGCCGCCCTTGGACCGGCCCATCGGGGTCCGGATACAGTCGACAATGACTACGTCTTTCATGAATGGATCTCCTTTCCGCAATCAGTAGAAGGTTTTGCCCTGGGCGGCCATCTCACGCAGCTTGTCGCTGACGCGGTAGAGCGGGCCCAAGTCGGCATACTGGTCGGCCATGGCCACGTAGCGATCCAGACCGATAGTGTCCAGATAGCGGAACACGCCACCACGGAAGGGAGGGAAGCCCAGACCGTAGACCAGTGCGATGTCGGCTTCGGCTGGGGTGGCAACAATGCCCTCTTCCAGACAGAGCACTACTTCGTTGATCATCGGGATCATCATGCGAGCGATGATGGCTTCCTTGTCAAAGTCTTGTTTCGGCTTGGCAATCGGGGCCAGCAGCTCGTAGCTGGCGGCATCGGCTACCTTCTTCGGCTTGCCCTTCTTGTCCTGCTCGTAAGCGTAGAAACCCTTGCCATTCTTCTGACCGAAGCGGCTCACCTCATACATCACGTCGATGGCGGTGCGGCCTTCCTTGCTCATGCGCGCCGGGAAGCCCTGCGCCATCACATCACCGGCATGGTGACCGGTGTCGATGCCGACCACGTCCAGCAGGTAGGCGGGGCCCATCGGCCAGCCGAACTCCTTCTCCATCACCTTGTCGACGGCGGCGAAGTCGGCGCCATCGGCAACCAGCTTGTTGAAGCCGAAGAAGTAGGGGAACAGCACCCGGTTGACGAAGAAGCCCGGGCAGTCGTTGACCACGACCGGGGACTTGCCCATGGCGGCGGCATAGGCCACCACGCGGTTGATGGTTTCATCGGAGGTCTGCTCGCCGCGGATGATCTCCACCAGCGGCATGCGGTGCACCGGGTTGAAGAAGTGCATGCCGCAGAAGTTCTGCGGGCGCTTCAAGCCCTTTGCCAGCAGGGAGATGGGAATAGTGGAGGTGTTGCTGGCGAGCACGGCGTCTTCGCCAATGATCCCTTCCACTTCGCCCAGTACGGCGGCCTTCACCTTGGGATTCTCGACCACGGCTTCGACCACTACGTCCACATGCTTGACGTTGTCATAGCTGAGGGTCGGGGTGATGGCGGAGAGCACCTGGCCCATCTTGATGCCGTCGATGCGGCCCTTCTCGAGCTGGCCGTTGAGCAGCTTGGTGGCTTCACCCATGCCAAGAGCCAGCGCCTTCTCGTTGATATCCTTCATCACCGCCGGAATGCCCTTGCTGGCAGACTGGTAGGCGATGCCGCCCCCCATGATGCCGGCACCCAGTACGGCGGCGTGGCTAGTGGCCTTAGCTGCCTGCTTGGCCGCCTTCTTGGCCAGCGCCTTGATGTGCTGATCATTGAGGAAGATACCGACCAGCGCCTTGGCGACATCGGTCTTGGCCAGCTTGATAAAGCCCTGCGCCTCGACGTTGAGCGCCTCGTCACGGCCCATACCTGCGGCGGCCTCGACGGTTTTCACCGCGGTCATTGGCGCCGGGTAATGTTTGCCCGCCACGGCGGCAACCATGCCGGCGGCGGTGGTGAAGCTCATCATGGCTTCCAGTTTGGAGAGGCGCAGCGGCGCTTTTTTGGCGGCGCGACGGCTCTGCCAGTCCAGCTTGCCCGCGATGGCATCTTTGATCATCTGCACCGCAGCGCCCTGCAGCGCATCGGGGGCGACCACGGCATCGATGGCACCCACCTTGAGGGCGTCATCGGCACGGACATCCTTGCCGGTGGTGATCCACTCCAGCGCGTTATCGGCGCCGATCACCCGCGGCAGACGGACTGTGCCGCCAAAGCCCGGCATGATGCCGAGTTTGGTCTCGGGCAGGCCGATTTTGGCTGTGGTGTCGGCCAGACGGAAGTCGGTAGAGAGGATGGTCTCGCAGCCGCCGCCCAGGGCGTGGCCCTTGATGGCGGAGAGGGTCGGCACCGGCAGATCTTCGATGGCGTTGAAGATGTCGTTGGCCTTTTTCAGCCAGCCGAGCAGATCTTCTTGCGGCAGATCGAACAGTTCCAGGAATTCGGTAATATCGGCACCGACGATGAAGGCGTCTTTGCCGGAGGTGAGGATCAGACCTTTTAGTTCACGTTCTTGTTGTAGTGCGGCGATCGCTTCGCTCAGGGAGAGCAGGGTAGCGCGATCCAGCTTGTTGACTGAACCCGGGGCATCAAACCTCAGCTCGGCAATGCCGTTTTCGAGGTAGCTGACCGACAGGGTTTCGCCTTGGTAGATCATGAGAGTGTCTCCTTGTTCCCACTCAGTGGGGGGTGTTGCTCCTTTATCCCCAGCAGGGGGCGAGGCTCACTATTGATCCAAAAGGAGACATTTTCAACACCTATTTAAAACATTTGTTTAACAGTTATCGAGTAAAAGCTCTTCATCACAAAACGGGCAAAAGAGAGGCGCCTTGCGGCGCCTCGGATGGATGTGAGTTTGTTATCAACTGGCCAGTTCCGGCCGGTTGCGATACTGGTTCAGCACCTCGGGATCGGCGAGGGAGTGGGTGTTGTTGACCGGTCTGTTGTGCACTACCTCCCGCACCGCCAGTTCGACGATCTTGCCGGACTTGGTACGGGGGATGGCATCCACCTGCAGGATGCGGGCGGGCACGTGGCGGGCGGTGCAGTGCTGCTTTATTTGCTGGCGGATCCGCTCGCGCAGCGGCTCATCCAGCTTGCAGCCCGCCTTGAGCTTGACGAACAGCACCACCCGCTCGTCCTGCTGCCACTGCTGGCCGATGACGATGCTCTCCTCCACCTCGTCCAGCTGCTCGACATAGCGGTAGATCTCGCTGGTGCCGATGCGCACTCCGCCCGGGTTGAGGGTCGCGTCGGAGCGGCCGTAGAACAGAATGCCGCCGGTCGGGGTCAGCTCGATCCAGTCGCCGTGGCACCAGATGTTGTCGAACCGCTCGAAATAGGCTGCGTGGTATTTGTCACCATTTTCGTCGCCCCAGACGTAGATGGGCTGAGCCGGGAACGGCTTGGTGCAGACCAGCTCGCCCTTCTCCCCCTGCACCGGCTGGCCCGCTTCGTTGAATACCTGTACCGCGAGGCCGAGGCCGCGCCCTTGGCTCTCGCCGCGATAGACAGGGCTGAGCGGATTGCCGATGACGAAGCAGGAGCAGATATCGGTGCCGCCTGAGATGGAGCACAGTTGTACATTTGTTTTGATCTGCTGATAGACGTAGTCGAATCCCTCCGGCGATAGCACAGATCCGGTGCTGCAGATCAGCCGCAAGTGCGGTAAGTCGTGGGTGTTGATGGGGGCATAACCCTGCTTGTGCAGCGCGTCGAGATACTTGGCCGAGGTGCCGAATAAGCTGACCTGCTCGTCGCGGGCGAGATCCCACAGCACGTTGCCGTCCGGGTAAAACGGCGAGCCGTCATAGAGCACCAGAGTGGCGCCGGAGGCGAGGGCGCTCACCAGCCAGTTCCACATCATCCAGCCGCAGGTGGTGAAGTAGAAGATCCGCTCCCCCGGTTTGATGTCGCAGTGCAGTTGGTGCTCTTTCAGGTGTTGCAGCAGGGTGCCGCCAATCCCGTGCACGATGCACTTGGGTTTTCCGGTGGTGCCGGAGGAGTAGAGGATATAGAGCGGATCGTTGAAAGCCATCGGCTCAAAGGCGAGCTGGGCACCGTGCTGGCTCGCCAGCAGTTGTTGCCAGTCGTGGCCAAGCTGCTGCGGGTTGCCGAGCAGGGGGATCATCACTGTCTGCTCTATGCTGCCTAACTGGCTCACCACGCTGGCGACCTTCTGCTGAATGTCGATCTCCTTGCCGTTGTAGCGATAGCCATCCACTGCAAACAGCACCCGCGGCCGGGTCTGGCCGAAGCGCTCCACCACACTGGCCTCGCCAAAGTCGGGGCTGGTGGAGGTCCAGATCGCCCCGAGGCTGGTGGTTGCCAGCATGGCAACGACGGTTTGGGGAATATTGGGCAGATAGGCTGCAACCACATCGCCACGACCAATCCCCTGATGGCGCAGCCACTGAGCCAGCCGGGCCACCTGATCACTCAATTCACGCCAGCTGAGGGTGCGGCTTGGGCTCCCTTCGATGCGGGAGATGATGGCCGGGCTCTCGTCCTGACGGCGCAGCAGGTTTTCGGCGAAGTTGAGGCGGCTGTCGGGGAACCAGCGGGTGCGCTGCATATCCTGACGGTTCTCCGCCACTATGTTGCCGAGTTCGCCCTTGACGCCGCAGTGTTGCCACACCAGCGGCCAGAAACGGGTGGTCTTCTCCACCGACCATTGGTAAAGCTGCGGATAGTTCTGCAACTGCAAGCCGTGGAAACGGTTCACCTCCGCCATAAAACGGTAGAGGTTGGATTGCTGCATCCCGAGCGGATCCGGTTGCCACAGGCAGAGGTTGTCCATGAGTAATCCCTGACTTCATGTATCTACCGGCAGTGTATTGAATTGTTTTTGATTTGTTAATGGTTGGTTTTTCGTTGATAACAAACAGGTTGTAACGCATGCGTTACCTCACGAAGCGGCAGCTTGACGGGTCGAGCAGCCCCGAGCTTGGTGTTATGCTGCTATCACATTCACCTCGGAGCAGGACGCCATGAGCAGCTACAGCCAACTTTTTGCCCAGCACCTCGATACCTTGCAGCAGCGCACCCGCGACATTCTGCAACAACAGGGGCTCAGCGGGCTGGCCATCCACTCCGGCCAGACCCACCGCATCTTCCTCGATGATCAGGATTACCCGTTCAAGGTAAACCCGCACTTCAAGGCCTGGTTGCCGGTGCTGGACAACCCCCACTGCTGGCTGCTGGTGGACGGGGTGAACAAACCGGTGCTGCTGTTCTATCGCCCGGTGGATTTCTGGCACAAGGTGGCGGATCTGCCCAATGCCTTCTGGGTCGAGTTCTTCGATATCCGTTTCCTGACCCGCCCGGAGCAGGTGGCCGACCATCTGCCTGCCAACAAGCAGGAGTGGGCTTACCTGGGCGGTCATCTGGAGGTGGCCGAGCTGCTGGGGCTGACCCAGCCCAATCCGGAGGCGGTGCTCAACTACCTGCACTATCACCGTGCCTACAAGACCCCCTACGAGCTGGAGTGTCTGCGCGAGGCGAACCGGATCGGGGTGCGTGGCCATATCGCCGCCAAGGACTCCTTTATGGCGGGGGCGAGCGAGTTCGAGATCAATCTGGCCTACATGAAGGCGGTCGGGCAGGGGGCCAATGAGGCACCTTATAGCAATATCGTCGCCATCAACCGCAATGCGGCCATCCTGCACTACACCCATTTGTCTGCCTTGCGGGTGCCGGATGTGGAGCGTCACTCCTTCCTGATCGATGCCGGTGTCGATTTTCACGGTTATGCCTCCGACATCACCCGCACCTGGGCGTGGCGGCGCGGCGAGTTTGCCGATCTGATTGCTGCCCTCGACGAGCAGCAGCAGGAGATCATCAAGGAGATCAAGCCGGGTCGCCGCTACAGCGAGCTGCACCTGCTGATGCATCACAAGCTGGCGCGCCTGCTGCAGACCACCGAGCTGGTGGACATGTCGGTAGACGAGATGATCAACACCGGGGTGACCAATGTCTTCTTCCCTCATGGCCTCGGCCACTTCCTCGGTCTGCAAGTACACGATGCGGGCGGGTTCATGCAGGATGAGCGCGGCACCCATCTGGCGGCGCCCGAGCTGTTCCCCTATCTGCGCTGCACCCGGGTGATGGAGGTGGATCAGGTGTTCACCATCGAGCCGGGACTCTACTTCATCGACAGCCTGCTGGAGCCGCTGCGTCAGGGCGAACAGGGCAAACGGGTCAACTGGAACAAGGTGGAGGCTCTGCGGCCGTTTGGTGGCATCCGCATCGAAGACAATATAGTGCTGCACGCCAACGGGGTGGAGAACATGACCAGACAAGCAGGGCTCTGATGGCGGCAGCGTACTCCATTCCAGCCGCCCCGCTGGAGTTGACCGAAGAGATAAAGAAGAGCCGCTTCATTACCCTGATTGCCCACACCCCGACCGTCGAGGCGGCCAAGGGGTGGGTCAACGAGATCAAGCGCCAACATCCGACCGCTCGCCATCACTGCTGGGCCTTTGTTGCGGGGGCGCCGCAAGATAGTCAGGTCTACGGCTTCAGCGACGATGGTGAACCGTCCGGTACGGCGGGCAAGCCGATCCTGGCCCAGTTGATGGGCTCGGGGCTCGGTGAAATCTGCGCCGTGGTGGTGCGGTATTACGGCGGTATCCAGCTTGGTACCGGTGGACTGGTCAAAGCCTATGGCGGCGGCGTCGGTGCTGCCCTCAAGCAGCTGCCAACCCTGCTCAAGGTGCCGCGCACTCCCTCTCTCATTCACTGCGATTACGGTGACATGGGGACGGTCGAGTCGCTGATCAGCAACCATAATGGCGAATTGCTGGCGGCAGATTACGGTCAGCAGGTCACCTTGCAGGTGGCTTGGGAGTCCGCTGTTTGGGCTCAGGTGGACCGTGAATTGACCGACCGGACTCATGGGCGGGTATCCCTCAGTCCCTTAGATGGCTAGAATCCATCGCTCTTTAATTGGGGAAAGGGAGCTGTAATGCACATCCTGAGCATTATTCGCATTGTTGGCCTGCTGGTTGCGCTGTTCAGCTCGACCATGCTGTTGCCTGCACTGGTGGCCTTCGGCTATCGGGATGGTGGTGGTGCCGAGTTCGTCAGCTCTTTTCTGATCGCTCTGCTGCTCGGCGTGGTGCTCTGGTTTCCCAACCGCTATCACAAGAAGGAGATGCGCTCGAAAGAGGGCTTCCTCATCGTGGTGCTGTTCTGGACCGTGCTGGGCAGTGTGGGGGCGGTGCCCTTCATCATGAGCGACGTGCCGGACATGTCGGTCTCGGAAGCCTTCTTCGAATCATTTTCCGGCCTGACTACCACGGGGGCGACGGTACTGACCGGGCTCGATAACCTGCCGAAGGCGTTTCTGTTCTATCGCCAGCTGCTGCAGTGGCTGGGTGGTATGGGGATCATCGTACTGGCGGTGGCCATTCTGCCGCTGCTGGGTATCGGGGGTATGCAGCTCTACCGTGCCGAGATCCCGGGGCCGGTGAAGGATACCAAGGTGACGCCGCGTATCGCCGAAACGGCCAAGGCGCTCTGGTTCATCTATCTGCTGCTGACAGCGCTCTGTGCGCTGGCCTACTGGCTGGCCGGGATGACGCTGTTCGATGCGGTGTGCCATTCGTTCTCGACTCTGTCGGTCGGCGGCTTCTCCACCCACGATGCCAGCATCGGTTTCTTCAACAGTCCGATCATCAACCTGATTACCGTGGTGTTCCTGCTGCTGGCCAGCGTGAACTTTGCGCTCCACTTTACCGTTTTCTCCCACCGTCCGGTTCGGATCGGGCGCTATCTCTATGACTCGGAACTCAAGGTGTTCCTGGCCATTCAAGCGACCCTGGTGATGATCTGCTTTGTCGCCTTGCTGACCCACGGACACTACGCCACCTGGCAAGAGGCGCTCAACCACGGGCTGTTCCAGGCAGTCTCTCTGGGTACCACCACCGGTTACAGCACCACTACCTATGCCGACTGGCCCTCGTTCCTGCCCATGCTGCTGATGTTCTCCGCCTTTATCGGCTGTTGCGCGGGCAGTACCGGCGGCGGCATCAAGGTGATGCGTTTCATGATCCTGTTCATGCAGGGGATGCGCGAGCTGAAGCGGCTGGTCCACCCCAGAGCCATCTATACCTTGAAGCTGGGGAATCGGGCGGTGCCCGAGCGCATCGTCGAGGCGGTGTGGGGCTATTTCGCTACCTATATCATTCTCTTCTTTATATTCATGCTGCTGTTGCTGATGACGGGGCTGAACGAAGTGACTGCATTCACCGCCGTGGCGGCGGCTTTCACCAACGTAGGTCCGGGGCTGGGAGAGGTATCTGCCAACTTCGGCAATATCTCGCCTGCGGCCCAGTGGGTGCTGGTGGTGGCCATGTTGTTTGGCCGATTGGAAATTTTCACGCTTCTGGTACTGTTTACTCCTGCATTCTGGCGTAGTTGAGGTTGTTATGGACAAGATTCTGGTGCTTTATTCCTCTCGGGATGGCCAAACCCGCAAAATAGTCGATGTCATGCTGGAGCAGATGCCGGGATGTGAAGTGGTGATGCATGACCTGCACACCTTGCCGATGTGCAACCTCAGCAAGTATGCCAAGGTCTTGATCGGTGCCTCCATTCGTTATGGCAACTTCCATCCCAGCCTGTTCAGCTTTATTCATGCCCATCAGGAGCAGTTGGAAGTGGCCAATGCGGCCTTCTTCTGCGTCAACCTGACTGCCCGCAAGCCAGAGAAGCAGACGCCGCAAACCAATGCCTATATGAAGAAGTTCCTGCGCCTCTCTCCCTGGAAGCCGAAAACTCTGGGTGTGTTTGCCGGTGCGCTGCAGTACTCCCGCTATAACTGGTGGCAGACTCGCATCATCCAGCTGATCATGAAGATCACCGGTGGTAGTACCGATACCAGCAAGGACCTCGAGTTTACCGATTGGGAAAAGGTGCGCAGCTTTGCCCGTGAATTCTGGTCAAAAAGGTAGCAGTGTGATGTAAATTCAGGGTTTATTGCCCGGAACAGCCCCGCCGATGCGGGGCTTTTGTTTAATAAAGCAACGGTTGAACCAGAAAACTGCAAAAAGTGCCATTTTTTGCAGTTTTGCTCTTGTCATCCCGGCGCGGCTCCCTATAATGCGCCCCTACCAGCACGGCGGAACACGCCGGACTGATGAGCTAGCTTCTTAATGAAGTGGGCGCCGAAAGAAAAGCGAAAACAATCGCTTGACTTTCGAAGTGAGAAGCGTAATATGCGCCTCCTCAACGCGACAAGCGTGACGCTCTTTAACAATTTGAATCAAGCAATCTGTGTGGGCACT
>NZ_JAPDCD010000029.1:0-25643 GCF_027705695.1 Aeromonas sp. QDB62
TTGGGGCATGCAGTCGTGGCAAGCCCTCCGATGCCATATCGGCTCTTGAAGCTGGCTGAGGGTCATGGGTAATCAGGTTCCTTTATGTAGCAAAATTCACACTTTCCCAGTGCAATTAACCAAACAGGGGAATGAGCAGCTGCCCATTCCCCTGTTTGCGCGTGTTATCTCACATTTAATAGCTGTTTTAAATCAGCAAATCGTTAACCTTAACTATTAATAAGTTTGCTAAAAAGTAAAGATTCAAAGCGGTCTCGGCGATTTTTACCTCATCCCCCCATGACAACTGGCAAAAGATTGTGCTAGCTTGGCTGCACAAACGTACACACAGGGATGTAAAGATGCTGAAAGTTAACGAGTATTTCGACGGAAATGTAAAATCCATCGGTTTCGAACAAAAAGGCGAGAAATCGACCATCGGGGTGATGAACAGCGGTGACTACCAGTTTAACACCGCCGCCCCCGAGCGGATGACGGTGATCAAGGGCGCCCTCACCATCCAGCTGGCCGATGAAGATGAGTGGCACACCTACAATCAGGGTGAATCCTTCCTGGTCGCAGGTCACTCCTCCTTCAAGCTGGCAGTGAAAACCCCCACCGCCTATCTGTGCGAATTTCTCGACTGATCCGGCCGGTTGAAGGGGGGCTGCCCCTTCAACCTTCTTTGGCAACCGCCTGCCATTTATCTGTGTCCATGTCACAGCACCGCACATCCCCGCTTTCCATCCACGGCAAAAATCCTAGAATAAACAGACATAAACCATCACCGGATTGATGTCATGATCAGCGTGTTTGACCTGTTTTCCATCGGGATTGGCCCCTCCTCTTCCCATACTGTCGGCCCTATGCGTGCCTCCTATGCCTTCGTCCAGCAGCTCAAGCTGCAAGGCCATCTGCCGCACGTCATGCGGGTCGAAGTGGAGTGTTACGGTTCGCTCGGCCAGACCGGCAAAGGGCACGGCACCGGCAAGGCGATCATGCTGGGACTGTCTGGCTTTGAACCCGAATCGGTCGATATCGATGCCATTCCGGATCTGCTGGCCCAGATAGATCAGGCGCAGAGCTTGCTGCTGGCGGGCGAGCAACCAAGTCACTTCCCCCGCAGCGGTGCCATCATTTTCAACCGCCGCAAGACCCTGCCAGCCCATACCAATGGCATGACCCTGCGCGCCTTTGCCGCCGACAACGCCCTGCTGTTTAGTCAGACCTACTACTCCATCGGCGGGGGCTTCATCATCGAAGAGAGCCACTTTGCCACCGCCAAGGAGGAAGCCGCCAAATCGGATGCCGAACATCCGGTCCCCTACCCGTTCGACAGCGGCGCCCAGCTGCTGGCCCACTGTCAGGAGAGCGGCCTCTCCATCTCGGGGCTGATCCTCGCCAACGAGCGGGTCTTTCGCAGCGATGAGCAGATAAAAGCGGGGCTGCGCAAGATCTGGCAGGCGATGCAGGGCTGCGTCGAGCGGGGCTGCAAGAGCGAAGGGGTGCTGCCGGGCGGCCTGAAGGTGCGGCGCCGCGCCCCGGGGTTGTTCCGCCAACTCAGCTGCGAGACCAACTTCAACAAGGATCCACTGATGGTGATGGAGTGGGTCGACTTGTTTGCGCTGGCGGTCAACGAAGAGAACGCCGCCGGTGGCCGGGTGGTGACCGCCCCCACCAATGGCGCCGCGGGCATTATTCCGGCAGTGCTGCACTACTACGATCGCTTCGTTCACAAGGTGGATGATGAGACGCTGGTGCGCTACTTCCTCACCGCCGCCGCCATCGGCATCTTATATAAGAAGAACGCCTCCCTCTCCGGGGCCGAAGTGGGCTGTCAGGGAGAAGTGGGTGTCGCCTGCTCCATGGCCGCCGGGGCGCTGACCGAACTCTTGGGCGGTAGCCCGGCCATGGTGGAGAACGCCGCCGAAATAGGCATGGAGCACAACCTCGGGCTCACCTGCGATCCCATCGGCGGACTGGTGCAGGTACCCTGCATCGAGCGCAACGCCATGGGGGCGGTCAAGGCGATCAATGCCGCTCGCCTCGCCCTGCGGGGTACTGGCGAGCACAAGGTGTCGCTGGACAAGGTGATCAAGACCATGTGGGAGACCGGCAACGACATGAAGACCAAATACAAGGAGACGGCCCGTGGCGGCCTCGCCGTTAACATTACCGAATGTTAAAAAACGGCAAATGACTCCATTTGGTTCCGAAATGCCCGGCATCGCCGGGTATTTTTATGGGCAAACGCTTAACAAAATGGATAAGCACAAAAATAAATTTTATACTCGCGCCTCAGATTCAACAAAAATAGATCTATTTCAACTTTTTTTAGGTCTGGAGCCGTTACACTACGGTTATCTGGTTCTGTGACCTGCGCTGACAAGCGCGTCCCATGGATCTCCCCAATTTCTGTGAGTGGGCATGCCGCCCCCTTCTACCCTGAGGTAATAGTGACATGATCAGCGTTTTTGATATCTTCAAAATCGGTGTAGGCCCCTCTTCTTCCCACACTGTTGGCCCGATGAAAGCGGCCAAACAGTTTGTTGACGAGCTGCGCGCGGGCGGCAAGATCCGCGATGTAACCCGGATCAATGTCGATGTCTACGGCTCCCTCTCCTGGACTGGCAAAGGCCACCATACCGACACCGCCATCATCATGGGCCTGGCCGGCAACCTGCCGGAAAATGTCGATATCGATGCGATCCCCGAGTTTATCTCCCGTGTTGAACAGACCGAGCGCCTGCCGATCGGCCTGCACTGCCACACCGTCAGTTTCCCGCGCGATGCCATGGTATTCCATGACGAAGCCCTGCCGCTGCACGAAAACGGCATGAAGCTGAGCGCCCTGATCGAAGACGAAGTGGTTTACAGCAAGACCTACTACTCCATCGGTGGTGGCTTCATCGTTGACGAAGAGAACTTTGGCAAGGCTGACAGCGGCGACATGTCCGTGCGCTATCCGTTCAAGAGCGCGGCTGAACTGGTTGCTCACTGCAGCCAGACCGGTCTCTCCATCTCTGCCCTGATGCTGGAGAACGAGAAGTGCTTCAACACTCCGGAAGAGATCTACAAAAAGTTCGGCAAGATCTGGAACACCATGCGCGAAGGTATCGAGCGTGGCTGCCGCACCGAAGGCGTCTTGGCCGGCCCGCTGCGCGTACCCCGTCGTGCCGCCCCGCTCTACCGCCAGCTCAACACCAACGAGAACCTCTCCAACGACCCGATGAACATCGTTGACTGGGTCAACATGTTCGCCCTGGCGGTCAGTGAAGAGAACGCAGCCGGTGGCCGTGTGGTCACTGCACCGACCAACGGCGCTGCCGGTATCATCCCGGCCGTACTGGCCTACTACGACAAGTTCATCCAGCCGGTTGGCCGCGACGAGTACACCCGTTTCTATCTGGCCGCCGGTGCCGTCGGCATCCTCTACAAGATGAACGCCTCCATCTCCGGCGCCGAAGTGGGCTGTCAGGGTGAAGTGGGTGTCTCCTGCTCCATGGCCGCTGCCGGTCTGACCGAGCTGATGGGCGGTAGCCCGGAGCACGTCTGTGAAGCCGCCGAAATCGGCATGGAACACAACCTGGGTCTGACCTGTGATCCGGTTGCCGGTCAGGTACAGGTGCCTTGCATCGAGCGTAACGCTATCGCAGCCATGAAGGCGGTCAACGCCTCCCGTATGGCCCTGCGTCGTACCTCCCAGCCGCGCGTCTCCCTGGACAAGGTGATCGAGACCATGTACATCACCGGCAAGGACATGGACTCCAAGTACCGTGAAACCTCCCGTGGTGGCCTGGCCATCAAGGTGATGCAGGTTGCTTGCGAATAAATAAGAGTTGCGACCCTCATCTGAACAAAGGCGGGATATCCCGCCTTTTTTATTGCCCGAAATAGATGCCCGGGCACCTGATACCGGCCATTTCACGGCACGGCATCGCAGACACGACCCAGCTACGCCACCGCAATGCGGATTGCCTTGCCTGAATGCCTCTCTGATGGCATGCCTTGATTACCTCATTCCACTGCATTGAAAGCGGCGTTCTGCCCCTGCCAAAAACATTTACCCGCTATTTTCCCCCGGCCACCGTTTGCCAACTGACCCATATCGGGATGACCCCGCAACCCTATATCCGCCCCTTTGGCATCCCTTTGTTTGGCAAGATGTGGTTACCGCTCACGCTCGCGGATTATCCTCCGGCGCCCACTGCGCTGATTGCCAGTTGTGTAACGGATGCGGATTGGCCTTCTTAATAAGGGCAAACAATCAAGAGCACAAACAGGGGGTTAGCTCATCATTTTGGCCACAGCGCATCGCGAAAACCGAGTTCGGCGCAGTTATCTCCAACCTCTTTCCCTCCCATTTCATGGACAACTCATCGCGCAATAGAGGCCAAAAAGAGATCCCAAGGAAGGAGCTGAAAATAATCGATGAATGAGCCAATAGCCGTTGAAATTGCGGATATGAGTGCGCGCCACTCGCTATTTTTGTGAGCGCCAGCAAAGGTTGACGATATGGTGTTGAGGGTAGATTGACTTTCTATTTAAACAGCGAAAAGTGAATATCACCAAAGGGAGGGTTTAATTTCGCCAGATCCGGTCACGGGATTATCGCAAGCCACCTCCCCAGGGCAGGAATGCGTCATGCAGAGTCACAAAGAATTAGCCCCGCTAGGCAGTACGCACTACGGGGCTGGATATTCAGGATGGTTTTTTCAGGCTGGCCTTGTGCTGCTCCAGCAAATTCTCGGGGGGCGGCGGCACCTGCAGGTAGAAACCCTGGCTGGTCAGCGCGGCCATCACCTTGCCGACATCAGCCAGCCCCAAGGGCTTGGCCGGATCCAGCTTGGTCATCAGCACCAGCTCGGGACGCCCGAATGCGCTCAGCAATGGCTCGGGAACGCGGGAGAAATCCCCTCTTTTTTCAACAAAAAGGTAGGTCTCGGCTTTTTTGCGACTTTTATAGACTGCACACAACATGGAAATTGATATAATCCGACGAGTTTATTGCCTCTGATGGGGGCAAACTATAACATCAGGAATTGAATAACAATAACGGATTAGCATCTCTGCCTCGGGGAAGATTCATGGTTGAGCGCGATAACGAATTGAAAGGGACCACCTTCACTATTTCTGTGTTGCATATCAGCGATGGCGAGCCTGAGCGGATCCGTCAGTTGTTGGCCGAAAAAGTGGCCCAGGCACCCTACTTTTTTAATTGTGCGCCGCTGGTGATCAATGTTTCCCGACTGGAACATATTCCCGATTTCGAACAGCTCAAGGAGCTGGTGGAGTCCGAAGAGTTTGTGCTGGTCGGCATCACGGGTGCGCGCAGTGAAGAGATGAAGACAGCCGCCAAGGCGGTGGGACTGGCTGTGATGGCCTCGGGCAAGAGTCGCAAGAGCGAACCGGAACCCGAGCCAGCCCCCGCGCCAGCAGCCCCAGTGGTGGCACCCGAGCCAGAACCCGCCCCCTTGATCCCGAGCAAGGTACATGTGGGACCGGTTCGTTCCGGCCAGCAGATTTACGCCGCCGGCACCTCGCTGGTGGTGCTGGGGTCCGTCAGTCCGGGAGCCGAAGTGCTCGCCGACGACAGCATTCATATTTATGGCACCCTGCGTGGCAGAGCCATTGCCGGCGCCCGGGGCAACACCCAGGCCCGGATCTATTGCCAGCAATTACAGGCCGAGCTGCTCTCCATCGCGGGCACATTCCAGCTGAGCGATGCATTGCCGGCAGGCCTGATCCAGCAACCGGTACACGTCCGGCTGGACAACGAACAACTCCGAATAGACCGTATCAAATAGAGTTACAAGGAAGCGAGAATGGCGCGAATCATAGTCGTTACATCGGGTAAAGGTGGCGTTGGCAAGACCACAACCAGTGCGGCCCTGAGCACCGGCTTAGCCCAGCGTGGTCACAAGACAGTGGTCATTGACTTTGACATCGGTCTGAGAAATCTGGATCTCATCATGGGCTGCGAGCGGCGCGTGGTGTATGACTTCGTCAACGTCATCAACGGGGAAGCAAACCTCAATCAGGCGCTGATCAAGGACAAACGCTCGGAAAATCTGTTTATCCTGCCCGCCTCCCAGACCCGGGACAAAGATGCCCTCACCCGTGAGGGGGTCGAGAAGATCCTGGATCAGCTGGCGGAGATGAAGTTCGATTACATCGTCTGCGACTCCCCGGCGGGGATCGAGGCGGGCGCGCTGATGGCGCTCTATTTTGCCGACGAAGCGATCGTCACCACCAACCCGGAAGTCTCTTCCGTGCGTGACTCCGACCGCATCCTTGGCATCCTGGCCTCCAAGTCCCGCCGCGCCGAGCGTGGCGAAGACCCCATCAAGGAGCACCTGCTGCTGACCCGCTACTGCCCGACCCGCGTCAACCGTGGCGACATGCTGAGCGTGCAGGATGTGCAGGAGATCCTGGCCATCCCGCTACTCGGGGTGATCCCGGAGTCCCAGGCGGTGCTGCGCGCCTCCAACTCCGGCGAACCGGTTATTCTGGACAAGGAGTCCGATGCCGGTCAGGCCTACGAAGATGCAGTGTCCCGCCTGCTGGGCGATGCCAAGGAATTTCGTTTTCTGGAAGAAGAGAAGAAGGGCTTCTTTAGCCGACTGTTCGGGAGTTAAACATGTCATTATTGGATTATTTTCGTTCCAACAAGAAACAGAACACCGCACAACTGGCCAAAGAGCGGTTGCAGATCATTGTTGCTCACGAGCGTTCATCCAGAGGGGGGCCGGATTACCTGCCCCAGCTCAAGCAGGATATCCTCGATGTGATCCGCAAATACGTCAACATTGATCCGGAGAAGATAACCGTCCAACTGGATCAGAAGAGTGATGAGCTGTCGGTACTGGAGCTCAACATCACCTTCGCCGATGACAAGAAGGGATGAGCTGACGCCCTATGCGTGACCCCTTCCCCCAATGAAGACCGGATCCTGTCACTGGATCCGGTTTTTTATTGGCACAAAAACAGGTCACAGCGGCTCGCCTCATCTCGCCAAGGGGTCTGCCGCCCGCTAGAATAGCGCCGCCCCGCAGGCAGTGATCTGCGCGGCACCTTTTTCTCTTTTCTGGAACAGATCGCTTATGTCTATGAATGACGAAATGCACAGCGTCGAGGAACTGCTCGATACCGCCCTCGAACTCTTTATGGAGCTGGCCTCTGACAACCTGCCGGAGCAGGAGATCGCTCGCTTCAATCAGGAGTTCAACGACCGAGGCCTGCTGGCCGAAACCGACCCGGCCGATGACTGGGAAGCGGACGTGGGTTTTGCGGTGAGCGACACCGACTATGCCGAGATCTGGGTTGGCCTTGGCAACGAAGAACAAGAGTATGAGCACCTGTTTGCCCGCATGCTGCTCTCCCGCCGTGTTGACGAGAAGTTCTGCCACATCGAATGGCTGCCCCAATAATTCCGGATCCCGATGATCCCAGCCACTATCAGTGGGCGTCAGACCCTGACGCCGTGGCCCTCGAGCGCCCATCTGCATCGCTCGGACGCCGGTTGCTGAGGTGGGCAGGCAAGATCGCGCTGGCCGGGCTGCTCTGCTCGGTCGGCTCGGTCGCCTTGCTGCGTTTTATCGATCCGCCGATGTGGAGCTGGCGTATCGAGCGGGCCCTGTTTCCGCCCGCCAAGATCACCGAGGTGCGCCATGAGTGGGTGGATCTGGAGTCCATCTCCAAAGAGCTGCAACTGGCGGTGATCGCCGCAGAGGATCAGCGCTTTGCCGAGCACAACGGCTTTGACATGGATGCCATCAACGCCGCACTCAAGCACAACCAGCACAGCGAACGGGTGCGCGGCGCCAGCACCCTCAGCCAGCAGACCGCCAAGAACCTCTTTATGTGGAGTGATCGCAGCTTCCTGCGCAAGGGGCTGGAGGCCTGGTTTACCCTGCTGATGGAGCTGGGTTGGGACAAGGCCCGCATTCTCGAGGTCTATCTCAATATCGTGGAGTTCGGCCCCGGCATCTATGGCGCCGAAGCCGCCGCCCGCACCTATTTTGGCAAACCGGCCAGCCGCTTGACCCGCTACGAGTCATCCCTGCTGGCCGCCGCCCTGCCCAATCCGTGGCGCTATCGGGTCAAGCCCCCTTCACCCTATGTGCAGAAGCGCTCGGTCTGGATCCGCCGCCAGATGGGGCAACTGGGCCAGATCACCCTCAATCGTGTGCATCAGGCCGACTGATCCTCAGGGCTCATCGGGTTTCTCCGGTGGGCCCAGATGACCGCCCACCGTCTCGCGGTGGAGCGGCAGATAGTGCCACCACCAGGCCTCGCGCCGTCGCTTGATCTGTTGCCGCCGTCCCCGCTGTTTCATCCCCTCACTCCCTGCCAGATGATCCGCGCCTTAACCATACTCCCCCAATGGCAACTTGGACAGGTCAGGCACGCCCGGCGCACTGGTCTGGCCGCCACTGCCAATAATTGTTACAGTAGCGGACCTCGATGTATCTGGAGTGATTTCATGGAACAGCGTACCCCGGATCAGCTGGTCGAATGGGCCTATGATCAGTTTCTTGAGCAGGCCGCCGATATGCTGGCCCCCGAACAAATAGTCGACATCACCCTGGAGTTTGAGCAGCGTGGCGCCGTGGAGGCAACCCTGCCCAATGCCGACTGGTCGACCGAGCTGGGTGAGCCGGTCGATATGGAGCGCTGGGTCGAAGTGTGGGTCGGTTTGCTGGATCATCAGGATGAGTTTGAGGTGATCTTCGCCACCTTCCTGCTGCCCCGTCTGTTGACTGAAGATCAGGTGCATGTGCGCTGGCATCGCCAGCAGCAGGCATAAAAAAGGCGCCATCGGCGCCTTTCTTGTGTCTGTTCTTTCTTATTTCTGTTCTCTGCTAATCCTGCGCCGCGATGGCCTTGGCCAGACAGCGGCGGCACCAGCAGGCGCTGGCCTCCTGCATCGGCAATACTGGCAACTGGCTGCACCAGCACTGCGCAATGGTCTGACCGGCAGAGACGGCGCAATAGGCCGGTTCGCCACACCCCGGGCAGCGGTGGGTGCTTTTCGAGCCATCCAGCTCGGCCATCACCGCCAGCTGGGCCTTGCTCTCCATCACCGACCAGTGACCGATCTCGGTCAGGGTGCGGCCACAGCCAAGGCAAAGCCCATCCTTCGCCTGACAGAGGCCAACACAGGGGCTCGGCATCTTATTCGCTATCCTGCGCCTGTTCGCCTGCTTGTGCCTGCGCGGCACCGGCGTCGGTCAGGGTAATGGCGTTATCTTCGATGACGATCTTGCCCTGCTTGTAGAGGCCGCCGATCGCCTTCTTGAAGGTGCCCTTGCTCATACTGAACAACTTGTAGATGAGCTCGGGTTCGCTCTTGTCACCCACCGCCAGGCTGCCGCCCTGCTTTCTCATCCGGCTCAGAATGCGCTCACCGGCGTCATCGACCCGCGCCAGACCCGGCTTTTGCAGGGTCAGATCCAGCTTGCCATCTTCGCGCACCTGCTTGACCCAGGCGGTTTGCGGCCGACCGGTCATCACCCGGCCAAACACTTCATTCTTGAACAGCATGCCGGGATACTGGCCGTTGACGATCACCTTGATGCCAAGGGGCGAGTGTTCACCCGGCAGCGCGGTCACTTCGTCACCGACCTTGAAGTTGCTGCCGGCCGGAGTCAGGAAACGCTCGATGCGGCTGGTGCCGACCATGCGCCCTTCGTTATCCAGTTGCAGACGCACCAGATAGACGTGGCCCACCTGCATCGGCTTGTTCTGCTCGCGGCTGGGCACGAACAAGTCTTTTTTCATGCCCCAATCGAGGAAGGCACCAATCTTGTTGGCATTGACCACCTTCAGACCGGCAAATTCGTCCACCATGGCAAATGGCTTGTCGGTGGTGATCACCGGCTCGCAATCGGCATCCAGATAGAGGAAGACCTGCACGCTATCCCCCTCTTTCACCCCTTCCGGCAGTTGACGCTTGGGCAGCAGCAGTTCACCGTATTCATCGGCCGCAAGCCAGGCGCCACGGTCTTCGAGTTCAACGACGGTGAGGGTGTTCATCTTGCCAATCTGTATCATGGTGCTCTCTTTTTTCATTACCCGGATGGGCCAACTGATCCATGGCCCCTATGGGCGTGCATGTTACCTCAAGAGCGGTGATCTGGCCTAGTCCCCAAGCCACCAAGGGCCGCCCTTTCGCCGCTATCTTACCCGCCAATGGTGATTAAATCGCCAAACAGGCGGCCATTTACTGCAAATAACCCCACTTTTAGGTAGACTTCGCGGCTGTTCAAATCCAGAGGAACTGTCGATGAACCCATCCACTCGTACCCGCCTGCTCAATCAATGGATCCAGAGCCACAGCCAGCAAGACATGACCTACCCGGCCCTGCACGGTTTTCTCTGTGCCCGTCTGGTGGGGCCAGAGACTCCTGACTGGCAACGCCCGCTGGCTGGTTTGCTGGAACAGGATGCCGAACTGGATGAGAAGAGTGCAGAGGCCCTCAACCACCTGATCGCCGAGCTGGAAGCCCAGGCCGACGACGCCCAGTTGGCCCTGCCCAGCCAATGCCGCCTGCCCAGCGATAACCCGGAGCAGGTGTTCGAGCAGAGCCATCCCCTTGGTCAGTGGTGCTACGGTTTCAACCAGGGCTTTGCCACCTGGCCCAAGCCGAAGGATTTGAACGACCCGACTACCCAGTACCGCTTCAGCCTGGCCGCCGAGCTGAGCCTGTTTCGCGACAAACAGATGGCCCAGATGCTCTATAGCGCCGCCGCCAGCGAACTCCCCTTTGTCGAGTTCTGCAAACGCCAGCGCCAGAACATGAAGACCGCCCTCAACCAGCTGCTCAACCTCGACCAGTATCAGGCCGCCCCCAGCGCCGATGTGGCCATCAATGGCGAGCAGGCCCAGCAGTGGCAGAGCTGGTTCGAGCTGGCCGACAGCTGCCGCGATCATCAGGCCCGCCTCGGCTGGTTCGAGAAGATCATCGCCGATGCCACTCCGCTGTTTGACGACGCCTTCTGGCAGCAAATCGCTGGCCACGGCTGGAGTGCTCCCGAGCTGCGCCCCCTGCTGGCCGCCAGAGCCGGTCGCGCCGACTGCCTGCTGCGCCTTGGCAAGCTGGGTGAGGCCAAAGCGGAGTATCTGGATCTGCTGACCATCTGCGTGGCCGACGAACCGGGTTGCCGCTACAACCTCTCTACCCTCTATGCACTGCAAGGGGATTGGCAGGCGCTGTCCGCCCTGCTGGTGCGCTTCGATGAAGCCTCCAGCTGGTTGCTCTACAACAAGGCGCTGATGATCTTTGCCACCGAGGGTGCCGAGGCAGCCAAGCCCCACCTGCTGGTCGCCATCGAGGCCAACCCGCACATTCCGGCCTGCCTGCTGGGTCAGCGCAAGCTGCCCAAGCAGGAGCCACAGAGCTGGCAAGCAGGCAGCCGCGACGAAGCCGCGCTCTACGCCCTGCACACCCGCGAGGCCTGGCTCAAGCAGAATGCCCTCATCTGGTTGCGTAAAGGCTGAACAGCGATGGCTTAAAATCCCGTCGGTCAGACCCGGTTTTTCCTTGAGGGCGTGCGCCACCGCACATTTCATCGCAACCGGGTCAGACAAATCAGCTTGAGTTTCGTATCATCAATGTCAAAGTATCAAAAGAAACTGCATCTGATGCAGCCGTCACAGCAGGGTGTAATATGTCAAAAATCATAGCGTTACTCGCTCACTACCCGCCCTATCAGTTGGTACATGCCGCCGAGATGCTACGGGATACCTTCGAACAGTTTTATGAACAGCGTTACCAGCTGACCGTGCCGCAGTGGCGCCTGATGATGGTGCTCGGCCCCAACTACCCCATCAGCCAGAAAGAGCTGGTCGAGGCGAGCGGCATGGACAAGGTGCGCATCTCCCGCGAGATCCGCCGTCTGGTCGAAAAAGGGATCATCTTCACCGAGAGCAGCGAGCAGGACAAACGCATCAGCCTGGTCTCCCTCACCAACGCCGGTCTCGCCCTCTTCCTGCAGCTCAAGAGCGAAGCTGGCAGCTGGCAACATACCCTGACCGACTATCTGCCGAGCGAATCCCGCGAGGCGATCCGCCAGCATCTGCACAGCGTCAGCGCCGCCATCGAGCAGTTGCAATCGCTGGATCGGGAGAAGTAATCATGGATATGAAAAAGTTCGCCACCATGGACGTCAACATGCTGCTGAGCTTGGTCAATATGCAGTTGCGTGATCGCTATGACGATCTGGATGATCTCTGCAAGGCGCAGGAGATCGATCAGGAAGCACTGAAGGCGCGGCTCGCCAGCGGCGATTTCCACTACCAGCCAGCACAGAAACAGTTCAGATAAAGACAGGTAGCGGGATCGGGATCACAGCGCCAGTGATGGCGCTGGCTCTGCGGTAAAAACCTGATATGGTCTGAACAGCCCCAACAGGGAGATGCACGGATACATCACCCTGTCACAAGAGGGCATTAACATCGTTTCAGGTGAGCAAACCAAGGATGACCCCATGATATTGATGACCCGACAGAGCCTGCTGATCACGCTCTGCACCCTGTTGATGATCAGCCTCTTCACGCCCCAATTGCCGCAAAGCACCGAACAGTGGCTGACCACCCTGCTGCTGGGTCTGCTGGTCGCTGTGGCGCTGCTGCTGGTGCGCGGTTGTCGCCGTTTTATGATGGAGTAGTGACTCCGCCAATCTCTTTTAGACGGTCTCGCTTGCCGCGATACTCTTTGTAGCAATACATCGAACCAAAAAACAAACGCAGCCTGATGGCTGCGTTGTGGTATCTGGCGGGAAACCTCTTGAAGAGAAAGCCCTTGCCTTGGTAGAGAGCCCTTAGATAGCCAGGGTTTCCAGCTGCGCCTTGGCCGCTTCCATCCCCTTGCTCTGGGCATCCGGGCCCATCCCCATCCCTTCGGCGTAGATGAAATCCACCTCTTTGATACCGATGAAACCGAGCAGGGTGCGCATGTAGGGGGTCACCAGATCGGTAGCGCTGCCGACGTGCATGCCGCCGCGGGGGCTGATCACCAGCGCACGAGTATTCTCAACCATGCCGACCGGGCCGGTCTCGGTGTAGCGGAAAGTGACACCGGCGCGCGCCACCAGATCGATCCAGTTTTTCAGCTGGGTCGGGATGTTGAAGTTGTACATGGGGGCCGCAATCACCACCAGATCGCTCGCTTTGAGTTCGGCGATCAGCTCGTCGGACTGGGCGATCACCTCCAGCTGACGTTTGCTCAGGTTATCACCACCGCGCAGGCCGGAAGCCAGCTCGCCATCCAGCACCGGCAGGTTGAGGGCGGCCAGATCACGCACGGTTACGGCATCATCCTGATGGTCAGCCAGGAAGCCGTCGATCAGGGCGTTGGATTGGGAATATTGACCCAGGATGCTGGATTTGAGTACGAGGATATTGGCCATGGTGAAACTCCATTTGGTTGTCGGTTGAACAGCGTTGCTGTCGATGGAGGTCACTCTAAACATTGTGCTTATTTGCTGATAGCGAAAATAGATGCTCAACTTGTTCAAAAAATTTGATGTAAGACCACTTCCTCGCCAGCCAGCCTTGCGGCCGCGCTTCAACCCTTGGCAGAACAAACGATTGCCGTTATGATCCGCCGCACTTTTTTCCAGCGACCCGGATCCCATGATACCCTCGCGCAGGCACTCTCCTCTGGCCGGTGCAGTCTGGATGATGGTGGCAGGACTCTGCTTCGCCGCCGTCAACAGCCTGAGCCAGTATGTCAGCTTCAAACTCGGCCTTGCCTCTACCCAGGTCGCCTTCCATCAATACCTGATCGCCCTGATCTGCCTGCTGCCCTGGCTGATTCGTCACGGCCTGCGCCAATCCCTGATGACCAATCAGTTCCGGCTGCACCTGTTGCGGGTGCTGCTGGCGGTGGTCGGCATCCAGCTCTGGCTGTGGGCACTGGCGTTCCCCGTCCCCATCTGGCAGGGGATCGCCCTGCTGATGACCTCGCCGCTGTTTGCCACCCTGGGCTCCGCCCTGCTGCTCAAGGAGCAGGTGAGCCGCGCCCGACTTCTGGCCACCCTGGCGGGTTTTGCTGGCGCCATGGTGATCCTCGCCCCCTGGACTGACGAATTCAACTGGGCCTCCCTGCTGCCGGTGGCCGCGGCGCTGTTCTGGGCCGGTTACTCCCTGATGGTGCGCTATCAGGCGGCCAACGAATCATCCCACACCATAGTGGTCTACCTGCTTATTTTCAGTACCCCGTTCAACGTCATGCTGGCGCTGCCGGAGTGGCAGTGGCCGAGCGAGAGCCAATGGCTGCTGGTAGCCGCCTCCGGCGTGCTGACGGCGTTGGCCCAGATGTCCATCGCTCGCGCTTACAGTGTGGCGGAGGCCTCCTTCGTGCAGCCTTTCGATTTTGCCAAGCTGCCGATGAACGTGCTGGCGGGCTGGCTGGTATTTGGCTGGGCCCCCCCCGGTCGTCTGTGGCTTGGCGCCGCCATCATCATTGGCGCCATTACCTTGCTGACCCATCTGGAGCAGCGCACTCACAAACCCGTTTCCTGAGGTACGCCATGCGTGCCTCTTTTTTTGCCCGCTATTCCCGCAATCACGTGTGCAATAGCGACCATCAACAGTGACCATCGACATCAGGAGAGATCGTATGTTTGGAACCGCAACCCGCCCCGGCGCCACCCGTGCCCTGCTGCTGGGCTCCGGCGAACTTGGCAAGGAGGTCGCCATCGAGTTGCAACGGTTCGGGATCGAAGTGATCGCCGCCGACCGCTACCCCAATGCCCCCGCCATGCAGGTGGCCCACGCTGCCCACGTGCTGGATATGCTCGATGGCAACGCACTACGTGCCCTGGTTGCCGAGGTCAAACCCGACCTCATCATCCCCGAGATTGAAGCGATCGCCACCGATACCCTAGCTGCCCTTGAGCTAGAAGGGGTCAAGGTAGTGCCCAACGCCCGCGCCACCCAGCTCACCATGAACCGGGAAGGGATCCGCCGCCTCGCCGCCGAGACCCTGGCTCTGCCCACCTCCCTCTACCGCTTTGCCCAGAGCAAGGAGGAGTTTGTCGCCGCCGTCGAGGCCATCGGCCTGCCCTGCGTGGTGAAACCTGTGATGAGCTCGTCCGGCAAGGGGCAGAGCGTGCTGCGCGATCTCGCCAAGATCGATGACAGCTGGACCTACGCCCAGGAGGGTGGTCGCGCCGGTCGAGGCAAGGTGATCGTCGAGGGCTTCGTTCCCTTCGAGTACGAGATCACCCTGCTCACGGTACGCGCCGTCGATGGCATTCACTTCTGCGAGCCGATCGGGCACCGGCAGGAAGATGGCGACTACCGCGAATCCTGGCAGCCGCAAGCCATGAGCGAACTGGCGCTGGCCCGCGCCAAAGAAGTCGCCGCCAAGGTGGTCGAGGCCCTTGGCGGTTACGGCCTGTTCGGGGTCGAGCTCTTTATCAGGGGCGATGAGGTGTGGTTCAGCGAAGTCTCGCCGCGCCCGCACGATACCGGCATGGTGACCCTGATCTCGCAAGATCTCTCCGAATTCGCCCTGCATGTGCGCGCAATTCTGGGGCTGCCGGTCGGCACCATCACCCAGTACGGGCCGAGCGCCTCCGCCGTGGTACTGCGCGAAGGGCACAGCCAAGATATCCGCTATCAGGGGATTGGTGAGGCATTGGCGCTGGTGCCAGGCGCCCAGCTGCGGCTGTTTGGCAAACCGGAGATCGCCGGTCGCCGCCGTCTTGGCGTGGCGCTGGCACGCGCAGCGGATTGCCAGGATGCGGTGGAAAACGCCAAAGCCGTGGCCGCCAAGGTCGAGGTGATGTTCTAAGGGCTTTTTTTGCCACAGCAAAACAAACGTTTGCCGATGTGATCGGGCGCAAGGGGCATGGTAATGCCCCTTTTGCATTTCCCCGTCAGGCTTATAATCCCCTCTTCAAATTTGTCAGGAGTACAAGATGTTAGCTGCCGTGATCTTCGATATGGATGGTGTTCTGATCGACTCGGAACCCTTTTGGCAACGGGCCCAGATCGCCGTTTTCTCCGAACTGGGTCACCCCCACACCGTCGAGGATTGTGAATCGACCATCGGCGTGCGCATCGATCAGCTGGTCGCCCACTGGTATCGCCTGCGCCCGTGGAGCGGCCCGACTCAGGAAGAGGTTGTGCAGCGCATTCTGGATCAGGTCAACGCCCTGATCCTCTCCGAAGGCCAAGCCAAAGCCGGTGTGCTGGAAGCGCTCGACCTTATCGAAGCGCGCGGGCTGAAAGTGGGTCTGGCCACCTCCTCCCCGTTTGCCATGGCAGAAGCTGTGCTCGGCAAACTCGGCATCCGTGATCGCTTTATGGCGGTTCACTCTGCTGAAATCGAGCGTTTCGGCAAACCGCACCCGGATGTCTATATCCACGCCGCCGAGAAGCTGGGGGTGGAACCGGTTCATTGTCTGGCCATCGAGGACAGCTTCACCGGCCTGCTGGCAGCCAAGGCGGCCTCCATGACCGCGCTGATCGTGCCGGATCCTGCTTTAGTCGGCGACCCACGCCTTGCCATCGCCAACTACCAGCTCCGCTCACTGGCCGAGCTGAATGCTGACACCCTGGCCAGCTGGGTCAAATAAGCCAGCGAGAGGCGCTGATCGTTCCATGTGCCCGGCGTTGGTCGGAGATCCGCGTCTTGCCATCGCCAACTATCAGCTCGGCTCACTGGCCGAACTCAATAGCGAGATGCTGGCCAGCTGGATCAAGTAACGCCTCCCGGCGCCTCGTGGCACACACATTCTCATGCTCGCAGGGGGCATCCAGCCCCCTGTTATTGCCAAACAACCGTTGGCAATCCCCTCTTTTCACCGGTCATTCGCCACCAGATTCCCCCTCTCGCACACGACCCGCCCAATCAGTCGCCACCGGTCATCTCTCTGGCTTGATCTCTGTCATAAACGTGCGTTTGCTCGCGGTTAACCCCCTTCAGCCCGACTAGAATCAGGGTAGATAGGCGGCCCCAGGGCCCGAGGAGGTTATCATGATCGAGTACACCAGCAAGCGCATCGTCTGCCCCCACTGCGGCCACCACACCATGGTCGAGCTGGATGCCAGCCAGGGTGATCAGGAGTTCTACGAAGATTGCATGGCCTGTTGCAATCCGATCCATCTGCGGCTCCATCGCGACGAAGCCCGCGACTGTTTGCAGTTGTTTGTGGATGCGGACGACGAACAGATGTTTTGAATCTATGTCCTGAACAATGGTCCTGAACAGTCGATGTCTGGGGCACAGGCAACCCAATGGGTAAAATGCCAGTCAGTCAAGTCTGGCTGGCATTGTTTTTATTAGCTTTTTAGCGCTGTGCTACCAGCGCTGCAGGTTGGTCCGAAGCGCCTCCCACCGCTCTTGCCGTATTCCTCCTGCCTTCTTGCTGCGCAGGTCAAGCCCCTGTCGGTTGCCAGCTGCGTTTCTCATCCTCACTGGTTGCTCGGGAGAACTGTCCATACAACTTGCCCAAAAACGGAGAGTGCCGAAGGGTATCGTCAGACCCATCAACGCAGCCTGCCAGCAAGCTGACCATGGCAAACATGATGAAGAGTATTTTGGAAACATATTCTTATTACAGATAACAACTTGCAGACAACAACCAAAACCAAATCTCAAATTGGTCACTCGTTGTCAATCTGACTATGGCGCGTTAACATTCCAAATCCCCTGTATGGCAGTCAGAGAGAAAGATGATGATTGAAGAAAACAGCACTCCTGCGCTGAATCGAGGCCCTGTTGATCACGATGTACGGGATCAGATTGTGGTTGCAGCCACCGAGCATTTCCGCCTCTACGGCTATGGCAAGACCACGGTATCTGACTTGGCAAAATCAATAGGATTTTCAAAGGCATATATTTACAAGTTCTTCGCGTCAAAACAGGCGATTGGCGAGAGTATTTGTGCAAACTGCCTCGATGAAATCCAGGAGGATGTTCGAAGAGCGATTGAACAGGTTGATCAGCCGCCCGAGAAGCTGCGCCGGATGTTTCAAGAGATCATCAAGGCAAGTTGTCGGTTGTTCTCCGCTGATCGAAATCTCTATGAAATAGCGGCTTCAGCCGCAGCAGAACGCTGGCAAGCCACCCTCGTCTATGAGCAGAACATCCAGACATTACTGCAAGATATCCTGCAGGAGGGGCGTAAAACCGGTGACTTTGAGCGAAAAACCCCGTTGGATGAAATAACCGCGGCAATTTATCTTGTTATGAGGCCCTATTTAAACCCCCTCATGCTGCAACACAACTTCGACTGCATTGACAAGGCACCGACCCAGTTGTCTAACCTGGTGCTGCGCAGCCTCGCACCATAACAATAGTGACCATTGACCAAATTGGTCACTTGAATTACATTGCCTCCTGAACCGTTTTCATGGAGGCTTGTGTATGTCTCGTCACCGCATACTTGCAATTATCACTGCGTTACCGCTGGCCCTGACGGCTTGTGGTGAGCAACAACCATCTGATCCACGTACGCAAGTACCGCTGGTGCGCACCGTCACGGTCCATGATGCTGAGGTTGAATCACGCTCTTTTACCGGGGTCGTCGCAGCTCGCGTTGAGAGTGACTTGGGATTTCGTGTCTCTGGCAAGGTGCAGCAACGCCTCGTAGACACAGGGCAAACCGTTAAACAGGGTCAACTGCTGATGCGTATTGACCCTGTCGATTTGAAACTCGCCGCACACGCACAACAGGCGTTCGTTGCGGCGGCCAGAGCAAGAGCGAAACAAACCGCGGAAGATGAAATCCGTTACCGAAATTTACGCGGTACGGGTGCGATCTCCGTTGCCACTTACGATCAGGCCAAGGCGGCGATGGAGACAGCCCAAGCCGAACTGCGAGCCGCTGAAGCACAAGCAGCAGTGGCCCGTAATTCCACCGGTTATACGGATCTGATCGCCGATGTTGATGGCACCGTAATCGCAACGCTGGTGGAGCCTGGGCAAGTCGTTAATGCCGGGCAAGCCGTTGTGCGCATTGCTCACGCAGGGGCGCGTGAAGCCGTCATTCAATTGCCAGAAACATTGCGCCCGCCATTGGGCTCCCGGGGTCAGGCAACACTCTTCGGAAGACGCGATGGCACAGCGGCGGCAACGTTAAGGCAGCTGTCGGACGCAGCAGACCCGGGCACTCGCACCTTTGAAGCACGATATGTGCTGACGGGTTCACTGCAAAATGCACCTTTGGGTTCCACCGTTACCCTCCATCTGACCGAGGATCCGGTTGCGGCAACAGCGGGCGTTCAGATCCCGGTCAGCGCCTTGTTCGATACCGGTAAAGGCCCTGGCGTGTGGCGTGTTCACGGCCAACCGACAAGGGTCTCATGGAGCCCTATTACGGTGTTGAACCTTGGCAGTGACGCTGCCCGCGTTGCAGGCCATATCAAGCAAGGCGATCTGGTGGTCGCCATGGGCGCGCACTTGCTTCATGAAGGGGAGTTGGTACGCACGCTCGCCCCCTCTGCCGATATGACAACAGAGGATGCACGCCCATGAGCGAACGCCGCTTCAATCTGTCGGCGCTTGCGGTACGCGAACGCGCCATCACGCTGTTTCTGATCCTGCTGATCTCGCTGGGCGGGGTCACGGCCTTCTTCAAACTGGGGCGGGCCGAGGATCCCTCATTCACCATCAAGGTCATGACCATCATCACCGCCTGGCCCGGAGCCACTGCGCAGGAGATGCAAGATCAAGTCGCCGAGAAGATCGAAAAGCGACTGCAGGAGCTGCGCTGGTATGACCGCAGCGAAACCTACACCCGTCCGGGGCTGGCCTTCACCACGCTGACCTTGCTGGATAGCACCCCGCCGTCGGCAGTGCAGGATGAGTTCTATCAAGCCCGTAAAAAGGTCGGCGACGAAGTGCGCAATCTGCCACCCGGCGTGATGGGGCCATTTCTCAACGATGAATATGCCGATGTGACCTTTGCCCTGTTCGCACTCAAGGCAAGGGGCGTACCACAGCGTGAGCTGGTCCGGGATGCGGAAATGCTACGCCAGCGCTTGCTGCATGTGCCCGGGGTGAAGAAGGTCAACATCGTTGGCGAGCAGTCCGAGCGTATCTATGTCGAGTTTTCCCATGAGCGCCTGGCTACGTTAGGCATCAGCCCGCAAGACGTCTTCGCGGCCCTGAACGGCCAGAATGCCTTGACGCCAGCCGGCGCCATCGAAACCAGGGGACCAGAGGTGTTCATTCGCCTGGACGGTGCCTTTGACGAGCTGCAAAAAATACGCGACACCCCCGTCGTGGCGCAGGGACGCACGCTGACGCTATCTGATATCGCGACGGTGAAACGGGGTTATGAAGATCCGGCGACCTTGATCATCCGCAATGGCGGCGAACCTGCGCTGCTGCTGGGGGTCGTGATGCACGACGGCTGGAACGGGCTCGATCTGGGCGAAGCCCTGGATAACGAAATCACCGCCATCAATGCCGAGCAACCGCTGGGCATGAGCTTGAGCAAGGTGACCGACCAGGCCATCAACATCAGTTCGGCGGTCGATGAGTTCATGATCAAGTTTTTCGCGGCGGTACTCGTGGTCATGCTGGTGAGTTTTGTCAGCATGGGCTGGCGTGTCGGTGTCGTGGTCGCCGCAGCCGTGCCATTGACGCTGGCTGTGGTCTTTGCCGTGATGCTCGCGACCGGCAAGAACTTCGACCGCATCACCCTGGGGTCGTTGATCCTGGCCCTGGGGTTGCTGGTGGATGACGCCATCATCGCCATCGAAATGATGGTGGTGAAAATGGAAGAGGGCTATGACCGTATCGCGGCGTCAGCTTACGCCTGGAGTCACACCGCAGCGCCCATGCTCTCGGGCACCTTGGTCACGGCCGTCGGATTCATGCCCAATGGCTTCGCGCGATCCTCGGCGGGTGAGTACACCAGCAACATGTTCTGGATCGTCGGCATCGCGCTGATTGCCTCCTGGGTAGTGGCCGTGGTGTTCACGCCATACCTCGGGGTCAAGCTGTTACCCGCTGTCAAGAAAGTCGCAGGCAGCCACCATGCTCTCTACAACACGCCGCGCTATCAGCGCTTTCGCAAACTGCTGGGCAACGTCATCGCCCGCAAGTGGCTCGTGGCAGGCTCGGTGAGCGCGCTGTTCGTGGCATCTGTGCTGGGTATGAGCATGGTGAAGAAGCAGTTCTTCCCGATCTCGGACCGCCCTGAAGTCCTGATAGAAGTACAGATGCCCTATGGCACCTCGATTACCCAGACCAGCTTGGCGGCAGGTAAGGTGGAAGCCTGGCTGGCCAGACAGGAGGAGGCCAGGATCGTCACCGCCTACGTCGGCCAGGGGGCTCCCCGTTTCTTTTTCTCGATGGGACCTGAACTGCCCGATCCGTCGTTTGCCAAGATAGTGGTACGGACGGACAACCAGAACGAACGCGAAGCGTTAAAACTAAGACTACGCCAAGCCATTGCCGAAGGACTGGCCCCCGAGGCACGGGTGCGCGTCACCCAACTGGTGTTCGGCCCCTACTCCCCCTTCCCCGTGGCCTACCGGGTGGCAGGACCGGATCCGGCTGTGCTGCGCAACATTGCGGCTGATGTGCAACAGATCATGCACGCCAGTCCACTGATGCGCACGGTCAACACCGACTGGGGAGCCCGCGTGCCGACGCTGCACTTCACTTTGCAGCAGGATCGACTGCAAGCGCTGGGGCTGAACTCAAGCTCGGTGGCACAGCAACTGCAATTCCTGCTCAGCGGCATACCGGTCACTGCCGTGCGGGAAGACATTCGTACGGTACAGGTCGTTGCGCGATCGGCGGGCAACAACCGGCTCGATCCGGCCAGGATTGGCGATTTCACACTGGTTGGAGCCAATGGACAGCGGATCCCGTTGTCGCAAGTGGGCAAGGTCGATGTCCGCATGGAAGAGCCGGTCATGCGCCGACGCGATCGGGTACCGACCATCACGGTACGGGGTGATATCGCCGAAAACTTGCAGCCGCCAGACGTATCGACGGCGATCACCCGGCAATTACAACCCCTCATCGCTGCGCTGCCAGCTGGTTACAGCATCGTAGAGGCCGGATCCATCGAAGAGTCAGGCAAGGCAATGGCGGCCATGTTGCCGATCTTCCCCATCATGCTGGCCATCACCTTGCTCATCATCATCCTGCAGGTGCGCTCGATTGCGGGCATGGTCATGGTCTTTCTGACCAGTCCGCTGGGTCTGATCGGCGTGGTGCCGACACTGTTGCTGTTCCAGCAGCCCTTCGGCATCAATGCGCTGGTTGGCCTGATTGCACTGTCGGGCATCCTGATGCGCAACACGCTGATATTGATCGGGCAGATCCGTGAAAACGAGCAGGCCGGGCTAGACCCTTTCCATGCGCTCGTTGAAGCGACCGTGCAGCGTGCTCGTCCGGTCATTCTGACTGCGTTGGCGGCGATCCTCGCCTTTATTCCGCTAACCCATTCGGTGTTTTGGGGAACGCTGGCTTACACGCTGATCGGCGGCACATTTGCGGGTACGATCCTGACGCTCGTGTTCCTGCCCGCCATGTATTCCATCTGGTCCAGGATCCAGCCTGGTTGAAACAGGGATCAGAAAAACCGTTGGAATGAGATAAGCCCCAACCTGGTGCTGAAGGTTATCGATGCCTCTTCGAGCAGGCAGAGACAAATAAGATGCGCGATCACCGCCCTGACACGGCACTGTGCCAGGGCGGTGATACCACTACTGGCGCGCCGCCAGCACCCGCTCCACGGTATCGACGATTGCCTGGGTCTGGGGATCGATCTCGATATTGGTCTGCCAGCCCGCCTTGACCCACCCCAGGTTGGTGCGGGCCAGTGTCTCGGGGATCAGGTGAACGCAAAACTCCCGCTCGCGCACCTCACCTATGGTCAGACTGATGCCATCAATGCCGATGTAGCCCTTGGTCAGCACATATTTCATCAGCTCGGGGGCGAGGCGATACCACACCTGACGGTTGTTGGGGGTGTCGATCACCGAGGTAACCTCTGCCATGCCGATGATATGGCCGGACATGGCATGACCGCCGATCTCGTCACCAAAGCGGGCCGCCCGCTCCACATTGACCTTGTCTCCCACCTGCAACAGACCGAGGTTGGTGAGACGCAGGGTCTCCTGCATCAGATCGAAGCTGACCAGCTCCCCCTCGACCCGGGTAACGGTCAAGCAGCAGCCGTTGTGGGCGACCGAGGCACCGAGGGCCAGCCCTTCCCCCCACGCCGGGCTTGGCATGCGGATCACATGGGTACGGAAGTTGGGTTGCTGCTCGATGGCCACCAGTTCGGCGGTCCCCTGCACTATGCCAGTGAACATCTCTCGTCTCCTGCGACGGCAAAAAGGGCAGGTTAACCTCGGGCAGAGAGTGAGACAAGGGTACAGGCTGACAAGCTTGCGCCCGATCGCTATAGTGACGCCGTTCACATCCGGGTAAACAAGGAAAAAAGAAATGCAGGTATATCAATGTTGTGAAGCTATTCGCATCGCCTATAACCAGATCGGCTCCGGCGAGCAGGGCTATGTGCCAAACGCCATTGCCGCCACCATCCGCGCCCTCAACGCGGTCGCCGCCGATGAGCGGGTACCCGCCGAACTGCGCGAGCAGGCAGCCTATGCCGCGGCCAACCTGCTGATCAGCGATCACGAAGACGCCTGATCCTGCCCCCCTGGGGCGGCAACTATTTCGTCCTGGATGAATTTCAGGCTAGAATGCCTCCCCCACCCTTTGCACTTTCGTCCGAAAGTGCAAAGGCTCTTCCCGATTTCCGCTCTTTTTTACTCTTATCTGATCCACTCGGAGGTGTCAGTGCAACGTTATTGGTCCGAGGCGAAGCAGCTCGTCCGTCTAGCCAGCCCCATTCTGGTCGCCCAGGTGGCCCAGGTCGCCATGAACTTCGTCGATACCGTGATGGCGGGACAGGTGAGCGCGGTCGATCTGGCGGCCGTGTCGGTGGCGTCCAGCTTCTGGCTACCGGTGATCCTGCTGGTGCAGGGGATCATCATGGCGCTCACCCCCATCGTCTCCCAGCTTAACGGTGCTCGCAAACGGGAAGAGGTGCGCCCGGCCGTTCATCAGGGCTTCTGGCTGACACTGATCGTCACCCCGCTGGCCATGATCGCGCTCTATTACAGCCCGCTGGCGTTGCAATTTATGGATGTGGAGCCGGTGATGGCCGCCAAGACCAGCGGCTATCTGCATGCCATTCTGTGGGGCCTGCCCGCTTTTGCGATGTTCCAGGTGCTGCGCAACTTCAGCGAGGGACTCTCCCACACCATGCCCACCATGGTGATCGGCTTTGTCGGGCTGGCGGTCAATATTCCCGCCAACTACATCTTCATTCACGGCCACTTCGGCATGCCGAAACTGGGCGGGGTGGGTTGTGGTGTCGCCACCGCCATCGTGCTGTGGGCCATGCTGCTGGCGATGATCCTCTATGTGAAGCTCTCCCGTCACTTCACCGAGATCCGTCTCTTCTCCCAGCTGGCTCGCCCCAACGGCAGCCAGATCTGGCGCCTGTTTCGCTTGGGGTTCCCCATCGCCATGGCGATCTTCTGCGAGGTGACCCTGTTTGCCGTGGTGGCGCTGATGCTGGCCCCCTTTGGCGCCGAAACGGTGGCGAGCCACCAGATTGCGCTCAACTTCTCCAGTCTGGTCTTTATGCTGCCACTCTCCATCGGGGTGGGTGTCACCATCCGGGTGGGCCACAGCATCGGTGAAGGCCAGCCCCATCACGCCCGAGTGGCCGCCCGCACCGGTCTTATGCTGGGCGTGAGTGTCGCTGCACTCACCGCTACGGTGACCGTGCTGCTACGGGAGCACATCGCCAGCATCTATACCGATGACCTGCAGGTGATCGCCCTGGCGGCCACCTTGCTGTTCTTCGCAGCCATCTACCAGCTCTCCGACTCGGTGCAGGTGGTCGCGGCCGCTGCGCTGCGCGGTTACAAGGATACCCAGGCGATCTTCTACGTCACCATCGTCGCCTACTGGGGACTGGGGCTGCCCACCGGCATGATCCTGGGTCTGACCGACTGGCTGGTACCGCGGATGGGGCCGCAGGGCTTCTGGATTGGCTTTATCGTCGGCCTCACCAGCGCTGCCCTGATGCTGGGGGCAAGATTGCGCTACATCTACGGCCGTTTTGCCACTCCAGAGGCCTGCACCACCCTGTCTCGGGCCCAGTAACAGGGCTTGGCAAGCGACAACTCGCCTGCAAAATCAACAGGCTGCGCAAGAACTGGGCAAACAGTCTCCTTTGTGCATATGGCCTGTTGACAGCCTTGGGGGGCATGGGTAGTATGCCGACCACGCCAGCACTGCTGGTGCAGTGAAGTGGGTTTGTTGCTCGGTTGGTCAGAGCATGACCTTGGCATGGTGAAGATTGTGTCGTTGGTTCGAATTCATTTCATCGAGTGGGTTTATAGCTCAGTTGGTTAGAGCACTACCTTGACATGGTAGGGGTCGTTGGTTCGAATCCAATTAAACCCACCACTTTTTCTGTGATGCGTCCTTAGCTCAGCTGGTTAGAGCACCACCTTGACATGGTGGGGGTCGGTGGTTCGAATCCACTAGGACGCACCATTACAGAACACTGATTATGCGTCCTTAGCTCAGCTGGTTAGAGCATCACCTTGACATGGTGGGGGTCGGTGGTTCGAATCCACTAGGACGCACCAG
>NZ_JAPDCD010000029.1:25738-66849 GCF_027705695.1 Aeromonas sp. QDB62
TTCTGCGTCCTTAGCTCAGCTGGTTAGAGCATCACCTTGACATGGTGGGGGTCGGTGGTTCGAATCCACTAGGACGCACCAGATTAAAAAAGCCCGCTCATCGAGCGGGCTTTTTGCATTCTGTCCAGCCACGCCCCTTCCCGCCAATCCGTTCAGCACCGACCGGGCAATGGCGCAGAGCCTTGTTCCAATAAAAAGCCCGTGTCATCCGATAAACGACACGGGCCGGATAGACGCCGCCAGATCTTCAGCTCTGCACGGCAATCTCGTACTTCTTTATCTTGCGATAGAGGGTGGCAATCCCAATCCCCAGCGCCTGTGCGGCCAATTTCTTGTTGCCAAGCCGCAGCAGGGTCTCTTCAATCATCTGTTTTTCCATGCTCTCAAGGCCGCTCTCACCCGGGACAGAGTCAGGCAGCTTCTCCTGCATGGCAGCGAGCGGTGCGGCGGCAGGGACATTGAATGCCGCATCCAGGTTGGTCACCGGGATCGACTGGGCCGTCACGCGATGGGGCTCCTGATTGCGGATGATGTTGGGGGGCAGCAGGCTGGCGTCGATCACTTCGCCCGCCTGGCTGACGTTGACCAGATATTCGATGAGGTTGCTGAGCTCACGGACGTTGCCCGGCCAGCGATACCCCTTGAGCAGCGCCATCACCTCGGGTGCCAGACCGGGATAGACGATGCCAATACGGCTGGTGTGCAGGTTGAGGAAGTAGTGGGTCAGCAGCTCCACATCCCCTTCCCGCTCCCGCAGTGGCGGCAGGTTGAGGGGGATGACGTTGATGCGGTAGTAGAGATCCTCACGAAACTTCCCCTCGGCGATGTATTGATCGAGATGCTGGTGAGTGGCGGCGATGATGCGAATATCCACCGGCACCGGTCGGCTGGCCCCGATAGGGGTCACCTCCCGCAGCTCCAGCACCCGCAGCAGCTTGGCCTGCATGGTGAGCGGCATGTCGCCAATCTCGTCAAGGAACAGGGTGCCCTGATGGGCCGCCTGAATCAGGCCCTGCTTGCCGCCGCTGGAGGCGCCGGTAAAGGATCCCTTCACATAGCCAAACAGCTCGCTCTCCAGCAGTTGTTCGGGAATGGCGGCACAGTTGATGGCAATAAAAGGCTTGTCCTGACGGGGACTCAGGCGATGGACGGCGCGGGCCACCACCTCTTTACCGGTGCCGCTCTCGCCGCAGATCAGCACGCTGGAGGGACTCTGGGCGATGCGGTGCAGCAGCCGCTTGAGAGTGCGCATCGGCTTGCTCTCGCCGATGAGCTGATCGATCCGCACATCCGGATCCGGCTCCTGAACCTGACCGGAGTGGGACTGATGAAACGCCATCAGAAACAGCTGTTGGCCCTGCACATGGTGCAACTGGCCGATGATCAGCTCCTGACGTCCTTCGAAGGTGATGATGTGCTGGATATGGCCACTCAGCCCCTGCCGGGAGAAGGTGAGCGGACGGATCCCCACTTCGCGCCCCTGCAGTTGTTCCTGCTGGCAACCCAGATGATGGAGCGCCGCTTCGTTGGCGTAGAGCAGTTGACTCTTGTCATCGAGCAGCAGGCAGCCCTGATCCATGTTGGTCATCAGATTGAGGAACACCTTGTTGACCCCGTCCGACAGCCCGCGCGAATCGAGCAATTTGGCCACAAAGATGGTGGAGATGTGGCGCACATAATCACACACATCCTGCAGATTGTTGTTGAGGCGCGCCTGCTGCTCGTCGCTGAAGGCCACCAGACTGATCACCCCGATACAGCGCTCATCCACCATGATGGGCACCCCAAGGAAGGCGCGCTCACGGCAGCTCTCCTTGCAGGTACAACCGTCACACACCGGATCATCGCTGGTGTGGGTAACGATCTTCTCCCGCTGGTTATCAATCACATAGCGCAGCAGGCGGGAATCCCCCTCCAGCTGACGTCCGAAGAACTTGCCATAGGGCCCGGTGCCAGCCACCCGAACCATATCGGCATCCACAATCTCGACCTCAAGCTGCAGCACACTCGCCAGCATCTTGGCAAAGCGCAAGATGGTAGGCTGGATCTGCATCAACAGACATTGGTTGCTCACGGATCTCATCCATCATTCCTTTTTGTTCTTGTTATCCTCCCCCTAAAGGGAGTCATGCTGGCCAGATACTAAGGGATATCAGGAGCAACTACTTCGGGGGGGATCACGAAAAGGGAAAATGGGCGGTATTCTCAGAACCTTCTGATGTGCGGATAAAAACCAATAAAAACAGAAATATAGAAGATGGCTTCCGGCTTAGCCCGGCAGATGGAGCGCGAGCCAGACCGCCAGCGGGATCACCAGCACAGAGAGGGCATTGCCGCCGAGCACGATGCTGGCCACCTTGTCCGGCTGACAGTGATACTGCTCGCAAAGCATGTAATTCAACACCGCTGGCGGCAGCGAAACTGACAACATCAACAGCGGGATCCACTCCGTCTTGAGGGGCAACAACCAGATCGCCAGCAGCAGCGATAATCCCCCCGCCAGCAGATAGAGCAGGTTGCACTTGAGCGCGAGCCCCAGGTGATCGAGCTCCCCTTCCATCAGGCGAATGCCCAATGCAAAGAGCATCAGAGGTACCGAGATCTGACCGAGCAGCGAGGCCGTAGTGACCACATATTCCGGCAGCGTGATATGCAGGTTGGCCACCAGCAAACCGGCCAGCGCGGCCCACAACACAGGGCTGCGCAGCCACAGCCAGCGGGAGGTATTGGCCGAGAGGATAAACATGCCGACCGAGAAGTGCAGCAGGTTGGAGAGCACAAAGAGGATCACGATGGCCCCCAGTTGCTGCTCGCCAAACGCCAGCACCATCAAGGGGATACCGAGATTACCGGTATTGCGGAACATGGCGGGCAAGATCAGCGCCGCCCGCTCAATCCCTTTGAGTTTGAGCAGGGCGAGCAGCAGACCGGGTAGCAGAATAACCAATGCCCCCGCCGCAATCAGCGGCAGATGCTCCGCCAGCGCCAGCGGATACTTGACCAGCGCGGAGAAGACCAGCGCCGGGGTAAACAGCTCGATATTGGCCCGATTGACGTAACCGAGGGCAGCCCCCGGTCGCAATCGCCCATAGAGTGCGCCGAGCCCGACGACCCCGAACACCGGAATGACGATATTGAGCAGGGCGCTGAGCATGGGCGGCGTCCGTTACAGTTCGCGGGCCGGTTTGCCCATCAGCACCACCGGATCCAGCGTCACTTCCAGTGCGCCGTTGCTGACCCAGAGCTGACCATCGGAAATGGTGCAGGTAAGGTGCATGGTGCGCTCGACCATGGCGGTAAGCGGCAGGGTCTGGCTGTCGGAGAGCTCGATGATGCTGAGGTTGTCGTGCTGGCTCAGCTTGCCCTGGTTCTGCTTCCACCAGACGCTGGTGCCACGGCCACCGTAGAGATAGAGCACTACCTGACGGGCGCGGTTGCAGGCTTTTTTCAGCCGTTTTTCATCGGGCTGGCCCAGCTCGATCCAGAGCTCTATTTCGTCCGAGTAGTTTTTGCACCAGAGTTCGGGCTCGTCATCGGCGCTCAATCCCTTGGTGAACTCCAGTCGCTCGGCGGCGTGCCAGGCAAAAGCCGCCAGCCGGATCATCATCCGCTCATCGGTTTCGGAGGGGTGGCGGGCCAGCGTGAGGGAGAAGTCCTGATACAGATTGCGATCCATATCAGACAAACTGATCTGGGCCTTGAATACGGTTGCCTTGAGAGCCATAGAAAACCTTGAACACCTGGATAAGAGAAAGATGATTGAAAAATACGGGCGCCAGTGTAATCAAAATCGGCGGCGGGTTCGACCATCCTGACCAAACATTTCCCCTTCCCTGCCGGGATAAGTGCTTTAAAAGACACAAAAAACAAATGCCAGTCCGAAGACTGGCATTTGGCGGCATGAGAAGCGACTCACTTCTCGGCGGACTGTACTCCGAACGCGTTCAGCAGCATGCAACAGGTCACTGCCACCGCCACGAATCCGCTCAGAAAGATAAAGGGCATGGCCCCGTATCCCAGTACTGTCCAGATGGTGTGTTCAAGAAGACTCATTGTTGTGTCCTTCATCCGGTGAAAGGTGTGTTCCTTCTGGCGGATATTGGCTCCGCTCTTGATGCCTCCATTTGACCTCAATCAGCGGTTGGGTCCTATGCCACCAAAGTGATAAATGCAGGGTTCATTTGCGCTGGATCAAACTTTTTGGCCAAATATCCATGCAGTTCAAGCAATTACCACCGCCAATCAAGCATAGACACAAAACCGGAAGGATAAAAAAACGCGCCGGATGGCGCGTTTCTTGGACAGCACAGGCAAGGGATCAGTTGTCGCACAGATCGCTTGGCATGTCCTGACGCAGACGGGTCCACAGCTTGCCGGACTCGATACCGTACTGACGCACCGTCATGAACACGGCTTCGTGGTTCTTGGTCTCGGCCAGATTGAGCAGGGTCTTGTAATAGGCATCAGCCGTCTCGCGAGCCTGCTTGTCGGAGAAGTAGTAGCTGCCGACCCGGCTATACAACCCTTTGAAACCGTTCAGGATCAGGGCGTAGATCGGATTGCCGGAAGCAAACGCCAGCTGGTGGTGCAGGCGATAATCGAACTCGGCATAAGCCTGTGCGTTGTTCTCGACTCCATCGGCGCCACGCAGGATCTCGGCAGCCTGCTCCGGATTGTGACGGATCGCCCCGCGAATAAAGATGGTGCAGATGTGGGTACGGGCGGAGAGCAGCTGGGCCACCAGATCCGGCACCTTGTCCTGATCCAGACGGGCCAGTGTCTCCAGAATATTGAGGCCGGAGGTTTCCCAGAAATTGTTCACCTTGGTCGGCTTGCCATGCTGGATGGTCAACCAGCCATCACGGGCCAGTCGCTGCAGCACTTCGCGCAAGGTGGTCCGCGTCACCCCGATCAACTCGGATAATTCACGCTCGGCGGGCAGAATAGATCCGGGAGGAAAGCGATTGTTCCAGATGGACTCGATGATGTATTCCTCGGCAAACCCTGCTGGGCTCTGCGCTTTTATAACCATGAATTGACTCTGTTGTAATGCGTAAAAAGGCTGACGAATGATATCAAAGCCCTGATGGCTGGCAAGCATAAGGTCAGTCCTCTGCTCACATATGGCAAATATAGTGTTAGTAATATGTATTTAATCACCACAGGGGAGCCAGCCAACCCCGACAAGGTGGTTATAAAACAGGCACATGGGCAGAGATCCATCGGCTATCATTTATAATCGTCACGCTTTTTGATTAAAATCACGAGGAATCAGACAGATAAAGGCCAACATCCGGAGGCACAGGTCGAATCATCCTTGACTGCATAGAAGCAGATCCTAACAACAAAGTTGAGACCCATTATCATGCCAATAAGCCTAGGGCAGGCATTCGCCAAGAACTTCTTGGGCAATGCACCACAGTGGTACAAAAGCGCCATTTTGCTATTTCTGGTGATCAACCCGATCGCCTTCCACCTCGATCCTTTCATTGCGGGCTGGTTACTGGTCGTTGAGTTTATCTTCACCCTGGCCATGGCCCTCAAGTGCTACCCCCTGCAACCGGGCGGTCTGCTCGCTATCGAAGCCGTGTTGATCGGCATGACCTCCGCCGATCAGGTCAAGCACGAGCTGGTCGCCAATATCGAAGTGCTGCTGCTGCTGGTATTCATGGTGGCAGGCATCTATTTCATGAAGCAGCTGCTGCTCTATGTCTTCACCAAGCTGCTGATCGGGGTGCGATCCAAGATCCTGCTCTCCCTCTCCTTCTGTCTGGTGTCCGCCTTCCTGTCGGCCTTTCTCGACGCCCTGACCGTGATTGCGGTGGTGATCAGCGTCGCCACCGGCTTTTATGCCATTTATCACAAGGTCTCCTCCGGCAAGGAGTTCGGCCATCCCCACGACCATAGCCATGACGAGGAAGTCGCCGAGCGCAATCGCCAGGATCTCGACGATTTTCGCGCCTTCCTGCGCAGCCTGATGATGCATGCCGCCATCGGTACCGCGTTGGGCGGTGTCTGCACCTTGGTGGGCGAGCCGCAAAACCTCATCATCGGCGAGCAGGCTGGCTGGAACTTCGGCGAATTTGCCATTCGCATGTCCCCCGTGACCATCCCGGTCTTTATCTGCGGTCTGCTGACCTGCGTGTTGGTGGAACAGTTCCGCTGGTTTGGCTATGGTGCCCGCCTGCCGGACACGGTGCGATCCATCATGGAGGAGTACAACCGCTACGAAGAGGCAAAACGCAGCCAGCAAGACAAGGCCAAGCTGATCGTTCAGGCATTGATTGCGGTCTGGCTGATCGTCGGTCTGGCCATGCACCTGGCAGCCGTTGGCCTGATCGGCCTCTCGGTCATCGTGCTGGCCACCTCCCTGACCGGGATCACCGAGGAGCACTCACTGGGCAAGGCCTTCCAGGAGGCGCTCCCCTTCACCGCCCTGCTGGCCGTCTTCTTCAGCGTGGTCGCCGTCATCATCGATCAGCAGCTGTTCAAACCGGTGATCCAGCTGGTACTGGCAGCCAAACCGGAGAATCAGCTGGCCCTCTTCTATCTGGCCAACGGGGTGCTCTCCATGGTCAGTGACAACGTCTTCGTTGGCACCGTCTATATCAACGAGGTGAAGACTGCGCTGATCAATGGCGCCATCGACCGCGCCCAGTTCGATCTGCTGGCGGTGGCCATCAACACCGGTACCAACCTGCCATCGGTCGCCACCCCCAATGGTCAGGCCGCCTTCCTGTTCATGCTCACCTCGGCATTGGCGCCGCTGCTGCGCCTCTCTTATGGCCGCATGGTCTGGATGGCGCTGCCCTATACCATAGTGCTGGGACTGGTCGGCTTCTTCGCCGTGGAGTTGCTGCTCGCCCCGACCACCGAGTGGTTCTATCAGCACGGATGGCTGGTGATGGAGAGTGCGCTGCCGGCAGTGCAGCCAGCGCTTCATTAATCCGTGACTACGGATCCCGGGGGCCCTTCAGGGCCCTTTTCTTTTCTGCCCCGCTCTGCTCTAATTCAGCCACTGTTTTTTCTGAGAGATCAATGAGATGATCGAGTTTCTCCGCCGTATCGCCGCCCATCGGCTGGCCTGGGGTCTGCTGGCAGCATCAGCCCTGTTCCTCGAGTTGTGCGCCCTCTTCTTCCAGCATGTGCTGGGCCTCTCCCCGTGCGTAATGTGCGTTTACGAACGGTTGGCGACCCTGGGTGTGCTGGCCGCCGGTCTGCTCGGCATGGTGGCGCCGGATAAGTGGTATGTTCGCTGGAGCGCCATGTTGCTGTGGGGCTACAGTGCCTTCCGCGGCTTCCAGCTGGCCCTCCAGCATGTGGACTATCAGGTTAACCCCTCCCCGTTCAACGTCTGCAGCCCGTTTGCCGACTTCCCGAGTTGGGCCCCGCTCGATCAGTGGCTCCCCTGGCTCTTTATGCCGGAAGGGGATTGTGCCCAGATCACCTGGCAGTTCTTCGGTTACTCCATGCCCCAGTGGCTGGTCGTCATCTTCGCCGCCTATCTGCTGGTCTTCACCGTGGTGGCCATCGGCAATCTGGTGAAAGGACGCTGCTGCAACTGATCTGCATCTCTGCGTGGAACTAAAAAGGGGGAGCCATTGTGGCTCCCCCTTCTCGTTCTGTCTGACCGTGTTTTGTCTGACCGTTGATTACGCCTTGGCAGCACCCATCTTGGCCTTGACCGCGCCAATCACCATGGGCAACAGCGAGATGCCGATGATGCCGAAGATCAGCAGGGTAAAGTTCTGACGCACCACTGGCAGATTGCCGAAGAAGTGGCCAGCATAGACGAAGGAGAGTACCCACAGCAGACCGCCGACCAGATTGAACGCCAGGAAACGGGGATAGGTCATGGCCCCCATCCCTGCCACGAACGGCGCAAAGGTCCGCACGATGGGCAAGAAGCGGGTGATGATGATGGTCTTGCCGCCATGCTTGGCATAGAAGGCGTGAGTCTTGTCCAGATAGTCGCGACGGAAGATTTTGGAATCGGGATTGCGGAACAGTTGCTCACCGAAGAAGTGGCCGATGGTGTAGTTGACTACATTGCCCAGCACGGCCGCGATGATCAGTACCCCGGCCAGGGTGTGGACGTCCAGCACGCTGCCCACGGTGAGGGCACCGGCGGCAAACAGCAGGGAGTCACCCGGCAGGAACGGCGTCACTACCAGCCCGGTTTCACAGAAGATGATCAGAAACAGGATGGCGTAAACCCAGACGCCATAGTTCTCGAACAGCTCTTTCAAATGCACATCAACGTGCAGGATAAAGTCGATAGCAAAGAGGATCAGATCCATTTTTTCCATATCCATAAAGTGAACGGCGTGGAGTCTACGCCAATGCGATCCGGGTCACAATCTTCGGAACTGCCTCTTTTTTATCCCGCTGCGGCAGAGGTCAAATAAAACCGTTTTACCGCAGCTTGCCACGCGATGCATCAGGAGCAACCCGAAGAAGCGGACCTCCCTATGTATGAGGCGCCGACTCCAGATCGCTGCGCACGGCGGGGGGCAGGCAACGCTCCCAGCCCCACAACAACACCAGCAGCAGGGTCACATCATCGAACCAACCCAGCAAGGGCACCACGTCGGGAACAAGATCCACCGGACTGATGCCATAGAGCAGGATAAGGATCACCAGTCCCTTCGCCCACCAGGGGGTGGCAGGGTGGCGAAAACCCTGATAGAGACGACGCAATCGCTGCCAGATAAGCCAGCGTTTGCGGCTCATGACTCGATCAACTCGCTGCGCAGCCGCTGGATCTGATCCCGCAGTGCCGCCGCCTGTTCGAACTCCAGATCCCGGGCATGCTGGAACATCTGTTCCTCCATCCGTTTGATCTCTTTGGCAATCTCGCTGGCTGAGCGGGCGTGGTACTCCCCTTGCGGCTCGGCGGCCTTGCGACTCCCCTTGCCTGCTTTGCCTGCACTGCGGCTGCCCCCCATGTCCATCACGTCCCCCACCGACTTGTTGAGCCCCTTGGGGGTGATGCCGTGCTTGAGGTTGTGGGCATGTTGCAGGGCGCGGCGCCGCTCGGTCTCCTCGATCGCCACCTTCATCGAGTTGGTGATGGTATCGCCGTAGAGAATGACCTTGCCGTTGAGGTTGCGCGCCGCGCGGCCGATGGTCTGGATCAGCGAGCGGGTCGAGCGCAGGAAGCCCTCTTTATCCGCATCAAGAATCGCCACCAGCGACACCTCCGGCATGTCGAGACCTTCCCGCAACAGGTTGATGCCCACCAGCACATCTAACTTGCCAAGGCGCAGGTCGCGGATGATCTCCACCCGCTCGACCGTATCGATATCGGAGTGCAGGTAGCGCACCTTGACGTCGTGCTCCGCCAGATACTCGGTCAAGTCTTCCGCCATCCGTTTGGTCAGGGTGGTCACCAGCACCCGCTCCTCCACCGCGACCCGCTTGCGGATCTCGGAGAGCAGATCGTCCACCTGGGTGGTCACCGGACGCACCTCGATCTCCGGATCGAGCAGACCGGTGGGGCGCACCACCTGCTGCACCACATCGCCGCCCGACTTCTCCAGCTCGTAAGGGCCGGGGGTCGCCGAGACAAACACCGTCTGCGGCATCAGCGCTTCAAATTCGTCAAACTTGAGCGGCCGGTTGTCCAGCGCCGAGGGGAGCCGGAAGCCGTACTCCACCAGGGTCTCCTTGCGGGAGCGGTCCCCTTTGAACATGGCGCCGATCTGCGGCACCGTGACGTGGGATTCATCGATGATGAGCAGACCATCCCCCGGCAGGTAGTCAAACAGGGTGGGCGGTGGCTCCCCCGGTGCCCGGCCGGAGAGGTAGCGGCTGTAGTTCTCGATGCCGGAGCAGTAGCCCAGCTCCTGCATCATCTCCATGTCGAACTGGGTGCGCTGGCTGATGCGCTGCTCTTCCACGAGCTTGTTGAGGGACAACAGCTGCTCGCGGCGGCTGCGCAGCTCCTCCTTGATATGCTCGATGGCCCCCAGAATAGTCTCGCGCGGGGTGGCGTAGTGGGTCTTGGGGTAGATGGTGTAGCGCACTACCGTCTGCTCGATGGCGCCAGTCAAGGGATCGAACTGGGAGAGCCGCTCCACCTCCTCATCAAACAGCTCCACCCGCAGCGCCAGCTTGTCCGATTCCGCAGGGTAGATGTCGATCACTTCGCCGCGCACCCGAAAGGTGCCGCGCTGGAAGGCCATGTCGTTGCGGGTGTACTGCAGCTCGGCGAGGCGGCGCAGGATATCCCGCTGGTTGATCACATCCCCCAGTTTCAGGTGCAGCATCATGCTGAGATAGGCTTGGGGATCCCCCAGACCATAGATGGCCGACACCGAGGCGACGATCACCACATCACGCCGCTCCAGCAGCGCCTTGGTGGCCGACAATCGCATCTGCTCGATGTGATCGTTGATGGAGGCATCCTTCTCTATATAGGTGTCGGTGGTCGGCACATAGGCTTCGGGCTGGTAGTAGTCGTAGTAGGAGACGAAATACTCCACCGCATTGTCGGGGAAGAACTCCTTCATCTCGCCATAGAGCTGGGCGGCCAGGGTCTTGTTGGGCGCCAGGATCATGGTCGGGCGGTTCAGGGTGGCGATGACATTGGCCATGGTGAAGGTCTTGCCCGAACCGGTCACCCCGAGCAGGGTCTGGTGGGCCAGCCCCGACTCGATGCCATCCAGCAGTTGGGCAATCGCCGTGGGCTGATCCCCGGCGGGTTGAAACTGGCTGGCTAACTTGAACAATTTGCTCATGAACACTCCCGACACAAAACAGCAGAGGAGCAGTGTAACCGAGGGTTTAGCAGTGGTACACCCGCGCCATCACCCACGCGAATGGCTTGACCACCTTTGGCACCTTCTGTATAGTGCTCCTCCTTGCTCGATGTTCCCCCGTAGTTCAGTCGGTAGAACGGCGGACTGTTAATCCGTATGTCACTGGTTCAAGTCCAGTCGGGGGAGCCAATTCCTCACCATCTCGGTGCAAGTTATCCACTTTAGTGCCCTCTCCTGCCAATTTTAATGCACAAGATCCCTCTTGCTGCTGACGCTCCCTTTTGTTACCCGTTCCGGCCCGACAGAGTTTTCTCCTGTCGTTTCTAACTATTTGATTTTTATACAAACATTTTTCTTACGGTATTTTTTGAACAGCACTTGCACCCCAGTAGTGGCGCGGCTTTGCGGGCGATGAACAGGATTCATAAACAGGGTTATCCACAGATTCTGTGGGTAAGTGCAGCAAGCCCTGTCAGGACGCGGGATTGCCCGTGATGGCGCCCGGCGAGGAGCCATTTTGCTGGCAAACCTGATTTTATGCTGTTTTGCCGCGGCCGCTGTAACAGGCCGGCAACAGGCTCTATTGGCACTTTCCTGAGACATCTTTTTGCCAGCCCTTTCCCCGTGAGCAAGCGGATAAAATCAAGCGATATTTGCATGGTTAGCACGGCGGCTCACCTGTGGTTGAATATGCCGAAACTGCGCTCCGACGATCGGCTGGACAGCAGAATCTATAATATTGCCCACGACCGGGCCGCGTCGGTAGCGGGCAGCATTTTTCACTAATTGACATCCGCTGTGGCAGCAAAAACCTCCTGATTTCATCCGCTTGTCTCCCTATCCCGCCACCTGCTCCGCAAATAGCGTCCGATAACGTCCGATTAATCGTCCCGTTGCGCTTCTTTATTGGGGATAGATCCGGCACAATATCGACCCCACATTTTTCCTCGGTTTTTCCGGGCATGACCATAGATTTCGTGACACTGCTACATCAAAGCGACTCCCTGCTGCTGTTCGTGGTATTGGCCTTCGGCCTGCTGCTGGGCAAAGTTCGTCTTGGCAACTTCCAGATTGGCAACACCATCGGCGTGTTGTTCACCGCCCTGCTGTTCGGCCAGATGGGCTTCGAATTTGCAGCCACCACTGAAAATGTCGGCTTTATGCTGTTCATCTTCTGTGTGGGGATCGAAGCGGGCCCGCACTTCTTCAGCGTCTTCCTGCGCGACGGCATCCACTACATCACCCTGACCCTGGTGATCTTGCTGACAGCCCTGCTGCTGACGGTGGGGCTCGCCAAGTTCTTCAATCTGGGGCCGGGCATGGCGGCGGGGATCCTGGCAGGATCCCTCACCTCGACACCGGCGCTGGTGGGTGCCCAGGATGCCCTGCGCAGCGGTCTGCTCAACCTGCCCCATCAAACCGATATGCAGGCGGTGCTCGACAACATGGGTATCGGCTACGCCCTGACCTATCTGGTGGGCCTGGTGGGGCTGATGCTGGTGGTGCGCTACCTCCCCTCGCTGGCTCGCCTCGACCTCAATACCGAGGCGCAAAAAATCGCCCGCGAGCGGGGTCTCTCCGACAGCGAGAGTCGCAAGACCTATCTGCCCATCATCCGCGCCTACCGGGTCGGCCCCGAGCTGGCGGCCTGGATCGGTGGCCGTACCCTGCGCGAAACCGGCATCTATCCCCATACCGGCTGCTATGTGGAGCGGATCCGCCGCAACGGCATTCTGGCAAGCCCGGATGGTGACGCCGTCATTCAGGAAGGGGACGAGATCGCTCTGGTGGGCTATCCCGAGAGCCACGAGAAGCTGGACGTCAACTACCGCAACGGTAAAGAGGTGTTTGACCGCAACCTGCTCGACCTGCAGATCGTCACGGAAGAGATCGTGGTAAAGAACGACTCCGTGGTGGGCCGCCATCTGGTAGAGCTCAACCTCACCGAGAAAGGGTGCTTCCTCAACCGGGTGGTGCGCTCCCAGATCGAGATGCCGTTCGATCGCAACATCATGTTGCAAAAAGGCGACGTGTTGCAGATCAGTGGCGAGAAGCAGCGGGTCAAACTGCTGGCCAACAAGATCGGCTTTATCAGCATCCACAGCCAGACCACGGATCTGGTGGCCTTCACCACCTTCTTCGTACTCGGTCTGCTGATCGGCTCCGTCTCGCTGGTGTTCGGCCAGATCGAATTTGGCCTCGGCAACGCCGTCGGCCTGCTGCTGGCGGGGATCCTGATGGGTTACCTGCGGGCCAACCACCCGACGGTCGGCTATGTGCCACCCGGCGCGCTCAGATTGGCCAAAGATCTTGGTCTGGCGGTCTTTATGGTGAGCACGGGTCTGAAAGCCGGTGGCGGCATCCTCGACCACCTCAGCGAAGTCGGTATGGTGGTGCTCTTCTCCGGCATGCTGGTGACCACCTTGCCGGTGCTGGTGGGCTATCTGTTCGGGGTCTGGGTGCTCAAGATGAACCCCGCCCTGCTGCTCGGTGCCATCACCGGTGCCCGTACCTGCGCTCCGGCGATGGATGTAGTCAACGAGGCCGCCAACAGCTCCATTCCGGCGCTCGGTTACGCCGGTACCTATGCGGTGGCCAACGTGATGCTGACCCTGGCGGGCTCCTTTATCATCGGCTTCTGGTTCTAGTCAGCGGCCATCAAATTACCGCTAACAAAGAAGGGAGCCTGAGGCTCCCTTCTTGCTCTCAGCCTTGCTAGCGGGATGCCGAACACACTCATTGGTGTGACGTCACCTGACAGCAGCCATCTGCGCTGACCTCTGCCACAAACGCACTCCCCCTATCCCACGATAACTGATGCTCTGCTCTGCTCTGCTCTGCTCTGCTCTGCTCTGCTCTGCTCTGCTCTGCTCTGCTCTGCTCTGCTCTGCTCTGCTCTGCTCTGCTCTGCTCTGCTCTGCTCTGCTCTGCTCTGCTCTGCTCTGCTCTGCTCTGCTCTGCTCTGCTCTGCTCTGCAGCATTGATGACAGAGCCCGAAGACAAAAAAAGCGCCCTGAGGCGCTTTTTTCATATCAACCGGATGATCAGGCTTTGAACTTGCTGAACACCAGAGAGGCGTTGGTACCGCCAAAGCCGAAGCTGTTGGACATGACGGTGTTGAGCTCGGCCGCTTCGTACTCGCGTACGATGGGCAGACCCACGGCCTTCTCGTCCAGATTCTCGATGTTGATGCTGGGGGCGATAAAGCCGTGTTCCATCATCAGCAGGGAGTAGACAGCCTCATGCACACCGGCAGCGCCCAGCGCATGGCCAGTCATCGCCTTGGTCGCTGAGATCTTGGGTCCGTTGGTGCCAAACAGAGTCTGGATTGCTTCCAGCTCCTTGGTGTCACCGACCGGAGTGGAGGTACCGTGGGTGTTGATGTAATCAACCTTGCCCACACCCTGCATCGCCATCTTCATGCAACGCACGGCGCCTTCACCGCTCGGCGCAACCATGTCGTAACCATCGGAGGTGGCACCGTAACCGGTCAGCTCGGCATAGATATGAGCACCACGAGCCAGCGCATGCTCCAGCTCTTCGATCACCAGAATGCCGCCACCACCGGAGATAACGAAACCGTCGCGGTCCGCATCATAGGTACGGGACGCTTTTTCCGGCGTGTCGTTGTACTTGGTGGAGAGGGCGCCCATGGCGTCAAACTGGATGGTAGAGGACCAGTCCAGCTCTTCACCGCCGCCAGCGAACACCACATCCTGTTTGCCAAGCTGGATCAGCTCCATGGCGTGACCGATGCAGTGAGCAGAGGTGGCGCAGGCAGAACTGATGGAGTAGTTGACACCCTTGATTTTGAACGGGGTGGCCAGACAGGCAGAAGTGGTGGAGGACATGGTGCGCGGCACCATGTAAGGGCCCACTCGCTTGACCCCTTTCTCGCGAGCGATGTCGCAAGACTCGGAGGTGTTTTTGCCGGAGGCACCGCCTGAACCGACCACCAGGCCGGTACGCTCGTTGGAGACCTGATCTTCCGGCAGCCCGGCATCTTCAATGGCCTGCTGCATGGAGAGATAGGCATACGCCGCCGCATCACCCATGAAACGCATGACTTTACGGTCGATCAGTTCAGACGGATCGAGTTTGATGTTACCCCAGACACGGCTACGCAGGTTGTGCTGTTCGAACTGCTCGGAATAGGTGATGCCGGATTTACCTGCTTTCAGGGAGGCCAGCACTTCTTCCTTGTTGTTGCCGATACTGGAGATGACGCCGATACCGGTGATCACTGCTCTTCTCATTAATTCATCTCGTCTGGAAAAACTGGCGCCAAGTCTACCCGCTTTCGGCTGCCAAACTGGTCTGCTTTCACGTAGAATGCCCGCGATTTTGTGACGCGAGCCGAGGAAAACGTGAGTCAAACATCCTTACATCATGCCCGATTGGATTGGAATGAAGCGGGAACTCCTGTCTCCAGTGACTTCGGGGATGTGTACTTTTCCAATAATAACGGTCTAAGTGAAACCCGCTACGTCTTTTTGCAGCAAAACCGGCTACCTGCGCGATTTTCGCACCACGATAGTGACAGTTTCGTGATAGGTGAAACAGGTTTCGGCACAGGTCTTAACTTTCTGGCGACAATGCAAGCGTTCCTGGAACAGGCGCCCCAATCCGGCAACGGCTCCCGTCTGCACTTCATCAGTTTCGAGAAATATCCCCTGACTCAAGGCGATCTGCGCAAGGCGCTGGCCGCCTGGCCCGAGCTTGGCCACTTGAGCCAGGATCTCATCGCCCAGTGGCCGCTGCCGGTATCCGGCTGTCATCGCCTGCTCTTTGCGGGCGGCCGCATTCGCCTCGACCTCTGGTTTGGCGACATCAAGGATATGCTGCCGCTGGTACCGCACCGGGCAGAGGGCCTGGTCGATGCCTGGTATCTGGATGGTTTTGCCCCGGCCAAGAACCCCGAGATGTGGACGCAAGCGCTGTTTGATGGGCTGGCCCGTCTCGCGCGCGCGAACGCGACCATCTCTACCTTTACCTGCGCCGGATTTGTGCGCCGTGGGCTGATCGCATCCGGTTTTGCGATGAAAAAGACCAAGGGCCACGGCACCAAGTGGGCCATGTTGATCGGTGAGCGCTGTGACAAGGCTCCCGCGCAGACGATCGCCAACCATTATGCGCGTCCGGTAGGCCGGAATGGCGAGATTGTGATCATCGGCGGTGGCGTCGCCTCGGCCATGACCGCACTCTCCCTGGTGGAACGGGGTCGCAAGGTAACCCTGCTGTGCGAAGATGGCGAATCGGCCACCGGCGCCTCAGGTAACCGCCAGGGCGCGCTCTATCCACTGCTTAACGGCGAGCACGATGCGCTGTCGCGCTTCTATTCGCTCGCCTTTGGCTATGCCCGCCAACGGCTGCTGGCACTGGCCGAGCACCATCCCATCGCTTTCGAATTATGCGGTGTGGTACAGCTGGGCTATGACGACAAATCCCGCGCCAAGCTGACCAAGATGAGTCAGGGCCCCTTCCCGCCCGAGCTGATGCAACCCCTTTCCGCCGCAGAGGCAGAAGCGATATCTGGCCTGCCCAGTGGGCATGAAGGGGCCAGCTACCCGCTGGGGGGCTGGCTCTGTCCGGCCGATCTCACTCGCGCAGCGCTGAAAGAGGCGCAAGCCAGCGGCCTGCTGCAGGTGGAGTACCACACCAAAGTGGTCGCCATTGCCGAGCAGACCGATGGCTGGCACATAGAGAGCCAGGATGGCCGCCACTGGCAGACCCCCAATCTGGTGGTCGCCGCCGGTCACCAGTTGCCCGCTCTGCTCCCCTTTGCCGAACTGCCGCTCTATCCGGTGCGCGGTCAGGTGAGCCATGTGCCGACCACGGCCAGCTTGCGTCAGCTCAAGACCGTGCTCTGTTACGATGGCTACCTCACCCCGATGCACAACGAGCAGCACTGCATCGGCGCCAGTTATGGCCGCAACCAGAGCAGTCTCGAGTTTCGTGCCGAGGAGCAAACCCAGAATCAGGCGCGGTTGCAAGCCTGTTTGCCGGAGCAAGCCTGGCCCGCCGAAGTGGATGTGAGCGGCAATGAGGCCCGCGTCGGAGTGCGCTGCGCCAGTCGGGATCACCTGCCGGTAGTGGGGCCAATCGTCAGATTGCAGGGGCTGGCGGATCACTATGCCAATCTGCAGCGTGATCAGCATAATGCCCAACCGCTGCCTCTTCACCCCGGCCTCTATGTGCTGGGGGCGCTCGGCTCACGGGGTCTCTGCTCGGCGCCGCTCTGTGGTGAGCTGCTCGCCAGCGAGATCTGCGGCGATCCCCTGCCGCTGGCCGCCGATCTGCTGGAGGCGCTCCACCCTGCCCGTTACTGGGTACGCAAGCTGCTCAAGGGCAAAGCACTGGCCTGAACCGGACTCTGCAAGCAATCTGCAAACAAATAGAATGGCCGCCCATCGGGCGGCCATTCTATTTATCAAATCGTGCGATATTGAGGAGGGTTGGCAGGATATCGGGCCCTATGCCCTATATAGAATAGCGCTCACTTGGGCCAATGCACCCCGAGCTGTTCGCCGTAGCCGGTCTGACGCTGAAAATCATCGAGTCGCCCCTTGACCTTGCTCAGCTCGCCGCTGCCCGCCGCCCACGCGGCATAGCGCAGCGCCTGACAATCTGCATGGTCGGGTAGCGCCGCAATCGCCCCGCCCACCTGATTGGCCCCTTGCAGCACCATCTCCTTGAAGCGGGACTCGTAGTCAAACATGCTGGAGAGCAGCCGTCCCCAGCGCTGACGGGCAGGATCGTTACTGCTCGCGCTCTCACGCCAGCGGGGCAGCAACACGGTGGCGTTGGTCGTGACCGTTACCCGGTTGAGCTGGCAGCGTCCCGGCAACTGCTCGGTATCCAGCTGCCACTCCATCTGATAACTCGCCTTGCCGAGCACAGGCTTGCCATTTACCTTGGGGGCACTCTGGGCAATCGCACGGGCAAGCTGGTCCGGGCTGGTTGCATGGACCTCATAAAAACGGACATTGATGCGGGACTCTGGCACCACTTGCGGCCGGCTCGGCTGAGCCTGACTCATCAGGGGCAACAGCAACAACCCGACCCCCACTACTCCATAAACCTTGCTGACCATGCCAGACTACCTTCCTTGATTGCACGGGCGGAGTACCAACCTTGGTGAACCCCACCGCCACACAGATGACGGGTATAGCCTATGTGTGACGACGAAGCGGCGCAATACAATGATGGGCCCAGAAATCAGAGCACGCTCACAGGTTGCGTGAGCAGAGTATGGCACAAGGCCAAAACTGTATTTTTATTGAGCATGGCGGCTGATCCGCTGCCAGTCGAGGTGGTAATTTTTCACATTGATGTCATGACCATCTATCTGAATAAAATGATCATTTTTAAGACGGTTGGCAAAAAAGTTCTGATCTGCCCCCTCGTTGAGCCACAGCTCGCAAAGACCCCGTTTTCCCTCTTTGCCATAAAATCGCGGGGTGGCCAGCAGCGCGACCCCATCCACCCGGATGGCGTGACGAGCCAGGCAGTTTGCTTCGGTGGTTTTGGATGCCAGCGCGGCAAAACGGGGTCTGTTCCCCTCGGCGACCACCAGTACGCCGTAAGAGTGGGGTGCCATGAGACGCCGCATGGCGACCGCCTGATGGGGGCCGGTTTGATGAAAACCGTCATTGGTCACCGCAAACACGCAAGTAGGTGAAAATAGCAGCGAAAGCAGGAAAAGACAGCGTTTAACGCCTATAAAATCACCCATCACCATATAAAAGCCTCAAAAGATACCCAAAGCTGGCAAGGGTAGGTAGCCAAACCCGCTGGGTAAAGTGCCTTTACCTTTCTTTAATTCTGTTCACGGGGTTAAACGTTGATTTAGCTCACACAACATCCGGTTTCCGGTCGCCAGTCTACCCCTATCGGAATAGACTCCCTCCACTCTCATCCAATCAGAAGGCAACATATGCTGGAACTCATTATTGGCACCCTGGTCACCCTGGTGGTGGGCCGTGCCATTTTCAAAGGATACTCCGCGACCGGGGTGCTGCTGAGCGGCGGCTTGCTGCTGCTGGTCGTCACCGCCATGATGGGCAAGCCGGTACTGCCGAGCAAAGTCGTCAGCACCGGTTACATTGCGACCGATATCTTCGAATACATCCGCTTCCTGCTCAACGATCGTGGCGGTGGACTGGGGATGCTGATCATGGTGCTGTGTGGCTTCGCCGGCTACATGAGCCATATCGGCGCCAATACCATTCTGGTCAAGCTGGCCAGCAAACCGCTCGGCATCATCAAGTCCCCCTACATCCTGCTGGTGGCCGCCTATCTGGTTGCCTGTGCCATGTCGCTGGCGGTGAGCTCCGCCACTGGCCTCGGCGTGCTGTTGATGGCGACCCTGTTCCCGCTGATGGTCAACATGGGGATCTCCCGTGGTGCGGCAGCCGCCGTGTGCGCCTCGCCTGCCGCCATCATTCTGGCACCGACCTCCGGTGACGTGGTGATGGCCGCCCAGGCCGCCAACATGCCGCTGCTGGATTTTGCCTTCAAGCTGACCCTGCCCATCTCGCTGGTGGCGATCGCCTGTATGGCGGTGACCCACTTCTTCTGGCAGCGCTACCTTGACCAGAAATCCGGCGAGCACAACGAGCCGGTTGCACCGGGCGATCTGGTGACGACGGCGCCTGCCTTTTACGCCATCCTGCCGTTCACCCCCATCATCGGGGTGCTGATATTTGACGGCAAATGGGGCCCGCAGCTGGATATCGTCACCATCATCGTCATGTGCATGGTGCTGGCCAGCCTGCTGGAACTCGTGCGTATCCGCAATGGCAAGGAGCTGCTGGACGGTCTGCAGGTCTGCTGGCGCAATATGGCTGACGCCTTTGCCGGTGTGGTCATGCTGCTGGTCGGTGCCGGTGTCTTTGCTCAGGGTCTGATGACCATCGGCTTTATCGACACCCTGCTGACCCACGCCCAGGATCTCGGCTCGGGCGGCATGATCATGATGCTGTCACTGGTGGTGATCACCACCCTGGCCGCCTTCACCACTGGCTCGGGCAACGCCCCCTTCTACGCCTTCGTGGAGCTGATCCCCAACCTGGCCAGCAGCCTGGGCATCAACCCGGCCTATCTGGTGATCCCGATGCTGCAAGCCTCCAACCTGGGTCGTACCATTTCGCCGGTCTCCGGTGTGGTGGTCGCCTGTGCGGGGATGGGCAAACTCTCGCCGTTCGAGGTAGTCAAGCGTACCTCCCTGCCGGTGGGCGTCGGCCTGCTGGTGGTGATCATCGCCACCCAGATCATGGTGCCCGCCTGATCGCTGACCAGCCCGGCACCCTGCCGGGCTGGTATCCTCCCCCCCCTTTGCAGTAGACTCGGTGCTCATTTTCCCCTAAGGAGGACCGAGATGAGTATTACGGTTCAACTTGCCCATTTCAGTGATTGCCACTCCCACTTCGATGGCGCGCCCATGAGCTTCTCCCCTGTCGGTGAAGGCCAGTGGCGCACCCAGTGCGGCGGTTATGCCCGGATCCTGACCCGATTGACCCAACTGCGTGCCAAAGCCGCAGCAGCCGGCCAGCGTTTTCTGTTTCTGCACGGTGGCGACTCCTTTCAGGGCTCGCTCTATTTCAACCGCTTCAAAGGGCGCGCCAACGCCGACCTGCTCGCCATGCTGGCCCCCGATGCCATGGTGCTCGGCAACCACGAGTTCGATCTGGGCAACGGCCCGCTGGTGGAGTTTTTGCGCCAGCTCGATTTTCCGGTGCTGGCCGCCAATCTGGACAACAGCCAGGAGCCTGCCGACACAACCCTCGGGTTGTGGGATATCCCCCACCTCTACGACGCCCATCAGCCCTGGCATCGCCGGGTGATCGACGGGGTTCCCTTTGCGCTGCTGGGGATCACTCTCGCCCAGATGGCCGCCATCGCCAACCCGGATCCCCACACCCGTTTCCACGCAGTGGCTGACACCCTCACCAAGGTGCTGCGGGAGATCAAGGGTGAAGGGATCCACCATATCATCCTGCTAAGCCACCTCGGGCTGGATCAGGACAAGCTGCTGGCCGAGCGCTTCCCCGAGCTCAGCCTGATCATCGGCGGCCACACCCACAGCCTGCTCGGCGATCTCGCGCCGCTGGGTCTGCCAAGTGAAGGCAGCTATCCGCTGATGAACAACGGGGTCGCCATTCTGCACGCTGGCCACAGCGCCCTCTGCCTCGGCGTGTGCGAGCTCACCTTCGATAAGGCGGGTCGTGTCTTGCAAAGTGAGGGACAGCTGGAGTGGCTCCCCTGGCAGCCCTGGCCATTCGCCTCCACCCCACCCGCCGGGCTCACCTTCTGCGAGCCGGATCCACAGCTTGAACAACAACTGGCCAAACGCTACCGGCCGGAGATTGAAACCATGAGCCAGCGCATCGTCACCCGGCTGGCGGCGCCACTGCCCCATCAACGGCTGCCGGATACCACCCTGCCCCACGGCAGCCAGCTCGCCCCGCTGGTGGCCCGTGCCATGCTGACGGCCGCCCGTGAACAGGTGGGTGAAGTGGACTTTGCCCTGCACAACGCCGGTGGCGTGCGCTGCTCGCTGGAGCCTGGCCCCTTGAGCGAAGCGGATATCGCCGGTCGCCTGCTGCCGTTTGCCATTCCCCTCACCCTCTATCGGGTGCACGGTCACGAGTTGGCGGAAGCGCTGGAAAATGCCATCGACAACGCCACCAACAACGGTGTGGTCGGCAATGGCAACGGCAGCTTCCCCTACACCGCGGGAATACGATTCACCTATCAGGCCAATCTGCCCAAGGGCCAGCGCATCACCCGACTGGAGTGGGAAGCCGCCCCCGGCCAGTGGCAAGCAGTGGAAAACGAGCAGATCTATCGCGGGGTATCGAGTGCTTATACCGCCTCCGGCAAAGAGGGCTACACCGCGCTGACTCGTACCCTGACCCAACACAATCAGGAGCTCGGCATCACCCTGGCCGACGCCTTTATCCGCTGGGCTCGCCACCTGCCAGCGCTGGCAGCGCAGCCGCCTCTGGTTGAGTACATCAGATGATGCAGAGGGGAAATGGCTTTGCCACATCCCCCTGACGGCCAATATTGCCGCAGCCAGCGCCCGGTTCCCTCCAGGAACCGGGCTTTTTCGAGAATATTTGTCCCACACGGGCCCGCCCCATTGCATCGTACTCACTAGCTCGGCAAGATAGGCCCGCTTTCAAGACCAGCTGCAGGAACAGGCGACTTCATGAATCACTCCATCCGTTTCACCCCTCCTCGCGTCAACCCGGGCATCAAGCCAGCCATCGTGCTGCTGACCGCCCTGCTGGCGTTGCTCTTCTGTCTGCGCAACCCGCTTGTTCACGCCATGGCGCCGGGCTTTGATGCCTCGCTGTTCGCTGTGATGGGCAAGATGTGGAGCGAAGGGGGTGTGCTCTATCGCGACATGATCGACATCAAGGGGCCGATGATCTTCGCCCTCGATGCGCTGGGCTATGGGCTGGGGGGATTTGTCGGGATCTGGGCGCTGGAGTGGGTGCTCTGCTGGCTCGGACTGCTGGCCAGCTGGCAGGCCTTTGCCCAGCTTGGTCTCTCGTTCAAGGCGCGTCTCGGTGCCATGCTGGCGGTGTTGGCCCTCTACGGTACCCGTTACTACTACGGCAACATGACCGAAGACTGGACCTTCCACCTCGCCCTCATCGCCCAGTGGGCCTTTATCACCCTGCTGCTGGACAAGGGATTTCGCTGGTGGCCCGCGCTGGTGGCCGCCCTCACCTTCGCCATCGTCGCCTGGATGCGCACCAACAACGGCGCCTTCTGGGGCGCCTGGTATCTGGTGCTGTTCTGCCACTGGTGCCTGCACGAGAAGTGGCGCGATGCCATCCTGCTGCTGATCTCCAGCCTGCTCGGTCTGGCGCTGATTGGCGGCCCGCTTTACGCCTACTTCCAGCAGCATGATCTGTTGGCAGCCTTCAAATACTACGCCTTCGACATCTTCTTCGAGGGGAGCTACGGCAACGGCTTCTCCCCCATGGTCGGCGCCGTCGGCCTGCTGCGCACCGGCCTGGTCATGCTGCTGCCCGCCTTCATCATTCTGATGCTGAGCCGCCGTCAGGAGTGGTATCTGCCCGCCCTGCTGGCGACCCTGTTTGGCGTGCTGTTTACCCTGATCGCCAACTCGGTCTCTGGCCATGTATTCGATCACTACGACGTGCTCTATCTGCAACTGGCGGTACTGCCGCTGGCGGTATTGCTGGATCGCAGCGAACAGCAGGCCGATGCCATCGGCCTGCTCTGCATCTCGCTGGTGGTGCTCACCGCCAGCTGGCTGCTGGCCCAGCAGCTGGTCTTCGGCTGGAGTACCAAGGAGTGGTCCCTCGAACGAGTCAACGAGGTGCTCGGCACCAGCCTGCTGTGGGCACTGCCGGTGCTGATCCTCATCCCCCTCTGGCGTGCCTGGGATGTGCGCCGTGCCACCCCTTGGCTGGCCACACTGGCCATGCTGCTGCTGATGCTCAACAACGCCTGGGAAGGGACCCTCAAGGGCCGCCCCTTCAATCCTGCCGCCCAGGTGCGGGTCGATCGCATCAAGGCCGAGACAGTCCCGAGCGACAAGATCTGGGTCGATGGCATCCAGCCGCAATATTATCTCTGGACCGATCGCCAGCCGGCTTCCGCCTATCTCTTCTTTGCCAACGTCAATCCGCCCTATGACGTGCGCGAGCGGGTGCTGGCCGATATCCAGCGCCAGAGCCCGAAGTTCATCATCGCCAAGCCGGATCGGGTGAGCGGGGAGCTGAAAAAACCCAGCTCGCCTTCCCATCTCGCCTTCTATCAATACCTGACCAGCCACTACGAAGAGGTGGATCCGGGTCTCTATCGCCGACGCTGATCACCCATCACGCCCCGCAGGGCGGCCATTGTTGCAATGGCCGCCCTTTTTATTGCGCCAGAGCGCCTGGCAGCCGCGGTCCGCAGTAGGCAAGCCCGCCCGAGATAACTACAATGACGCTCTTTTTGATGTGACGAGTGACACCATGGCGGAACTGACTTATCTGGGCGGCTATCCCGACCCTCTCAAGGCACAGGTACAGCAGCTGATTGCGGCAGGCAAGCTGGGAGAGATGCTGGCCAAACGCTATCCGGAAAGCCACCCGATCCAGAGCGACAAGGCGCTGCTTGCCTACACCATGGAGCTGAAGAACCGCTACCTCAAGAGCTCGGCGCCCCTGTCAAAGGTGGTGTTCGATGGCAAGATCAACGTGATCAAGGATGCCCTCGGCCTGCACACCTACGTCAGCCGGGTACAGGGCAGCAAGCTCAAGGCCAAGAACGAGATCCGCATCGCCGCCCTGTTCAAGGAGGCGCCGCCCCCGTTCCTGAAAATGATCGTGGTGCACGAGCTGGCCCATATCAAAGAGAAGGATCACAACAAGAGCTTCTACCAGCTCTGCCAGCATATGGAGCCGGACTATCATCAACTGGAGTTTGATCTCAGGCTCTGGCTCACCTGGCGCGATATCGACAAGGCCAGCCGCTAGGCTGACAACCGTTTCAGGGAGGAAACATGCCATTTACCGCCATCTCCTTTTGTGCCACCCGCTTTATTGCCACTTTGGTAATGACCAGCTTGGGCCGCGCTGACTATCCCCGCCGCGCGTCACGTGGGCTGCTGGCCCTGCTGCTTCTGCTCGCGGGCCAGAGCGCCCGTGCCGATGCGCGCTGGCAGAGCGACAGCTATCTCACCGAGAGCTTTATGGCCATCGCCATGGAGCGGGAGTATGGCGAAGCCAGGCAGACCCGTTTTGCCCGCTGGCAGCAGCCGATCCGGCTGCAACTTATCAACGAATCGGGTGACAAGCCGCTGCAGGCCGACGTGGTGAAGGTACAGGCGGCCCATCTGGCTCGCATCACCGGCCACTCCATCAGCATGGTGGCCGCAAAGCCCAACCTCACTCTGATCATGACCGACTACAGCAAGATGAAGAGCTGGGCCAACCGCACCATGGGGGGCGATCCGTCGGTCGGGATGGCACTCAAGGAGGGGCTCTGCCTGGCCAACTTCGCAACCAATGCGAAACACGAGATCAGCCGTGCCACCATCATCATTCCGGTGGACTACAGCCGGGCCAAAGGGCGTTTTCTTGACTGCGTGGTGGAGGAGTTCACCCAGGTGATGGGGCTGCCCAACGACTCGGACAAGGTGTTTCCCTCCATCTTCAATGACAACAGCATCGACAGTTTCCTGACCGGGCTGGACTATGTACTGCTCAAGCTCGCCTATCACCCGGCCCTCACAGCCGGGATGAGCAGTGACGAGATCCGCGCCGCCCTGCCGCTCGCAATCAAGGAGCTGCGCGCCAAAGGGGAGATCAGCGAGGCCAACCGCCGGGTGCAGCAGCAGAGCTTGAAAAGCTGGGCGGGGCTATAACGGACCTGGCTCAATCCAGAGCCAGAAACCACCGCTCGCCACTGGCCACCAACAAAAAACGCAGCCACCTGGCTGCGTTTTTTGTTGTCCGGGGATCAACGGTGCGTTAGCGGGCATGCCCGTTTATCCGCCGCCCATGTATCCAACGCCCGAGTTATCCACTGACAGTGCGGGATCAGGAGGCGACGTTCTCTTCCGGCATCCAGCTCTCGGCGTTCTCCCACACCTCCTGCACCATGGCTTCGGCCAGCTCTTTGTCTTCCTTGCTGGCACGGCTGACAGTCAGAGCCATGGCACTGCCCGGCGCGACCCGCACATGGATGTCGGGGAATTTTTCGCCAAGCTGCTTGAGCAGCTCCTGACGCAGCGCCTCCATGGTCGAGGTCGGGATCTGATGTTTTCTGTCGATGATGATTTCAAGACGCATAGGAAACTTCTCCATGATTTATAACTGTATTTTTATCCAGTATTCATGGGAAGTAAAGTGCCAACTTGCACCAATCAGAAAAGATCCAGCTGCTGACCGCAGATCCGGTCGAACGACTCGCCTATAAAGGGCAGGATGGCGTCGGCAATGGGCCGCAACTGCTTGTCGATATAGTGCTCGTAATCAATGGCGCTGCGCCGGTACTCCAGCGGCTCGGGGCCATTGAGGGTCATCAGATAGGCGATGGTGCCCCGATGCTGATAGCGCTGGGGCAGCCCGCGGCGCAAGTTCTCCTCATCGGCCAGCCGCGCCGCCCGCACATGGGGCGGCACATTCTTCTGATACTCTTCAAGCTTCTGGCGCAGCCGTTTGCGGTAGATCAGCAGATCGTCGTGGCGACCGGCCCGGGTCTCATCCACCATGGTGCGCACATAACCGCTGGGATCTTGGTCGTGAAACACCAGCTCATAGAGGCGGGTCTGGAACTGCTTGGCCAGCATGGTCCAGTCGGTACGCACCGATTCGAGCCCCTTGAACACCAGCTGTTCACTCCCCTCGCTGGCCTTGCCAACCAGCCCCGCATAGCGCTTCTTGCTCCCCTTCTCCAGCCCGCGAATGGTGGGCATCAGAAAACGGCGGTAGTGGGTCTCGTACTGGATCTCGAGATAACTCGGCAGATCGAATTCGCGCCTGATCAGTGCAGCCCAGTTATCGTTAATCATTTGCGCCAGTCGCTGGCCGATCTCGTCCGCCTCATCGGGGCTGGTCTCGCGCCCCAGATGGACAAAGGTGGAATCGGTGTCGCCATAGATCACCTCGAACCCCTTCGCCTCAATCCACTCGCGGGTCTGCTGCATGATGCTGTGGCCACGCAGGGTGATTGATGAGGCTAGGCGCGGATCATAGAAACGGCAGCCCCCCGACCCCAACACGCCGTAGAAAGAGTTCATGATGATCTTGATGGCCTGGGAGAGCGCCTTGTTGCTGGCAGCCTTGGCTCTGTCCCTCGCCGCCCAGAGGGTGGCGATGAGATCCGGCAAGAAGTGGCGGGTTCGGGAGAACATGGCGCCGCGAAAGCCCGGAATGGCGAGCTCGGGATGCTGCAGCCCCTCGATGAGCCCCATGGGATCGATGCAAAAAGTGCGGATGATGCTGGGATAGAGGCTCTTGAAATCGAGCACCAGCACATGGCGATAGAGACCGGGCTTGGAGTCCATCACATAGCCGCCGGGACTCGCCAGCCCGCCGTCGGCAGGCAGATTGGGCGCCACGTAGCCGCCACGATGGAGCCGCGGCAGATAGAGGTTGGTAAAAGCCGCCACCGAGCCCCCCACCCTGTCCAGCTCAAGGCCGGTGAGGGAAGCACGCTCGATGGCAAAGGGGATGAGGTGGCAGTAGTCGAAGATCTCCCACACCAGCTTGCAATCTTCCAGGTTGTAGCGGGCGAGCGCCTCCTTGTCGGAGTGGAACAGCTCGGTGATCTTCTCCCCCCGATTGGCCACATCCTCGATATCCTTGCCGCGGCCGAGCAGTTCGCTCGCCACCGCATCTAGGCTGTAGCTGGCAAACTGCCAGGTGGCGCTTTTGAGGGTGTCGATGCCATCGAGCACCATGCGCCCGGGGATGATGACGTTGCCGGTCTGGGGATCATTGCGGGATGAGCGCCAGAAGCAGAGCTCGCGCCCCCGTCCGAGCCGCAGACGCCGCTTGTTAAGCTCGGCGCGGCGTAGCAGCAGGCGAAAATCAAAATTAACCACGTTCCAGCCGATGACCAGATCGGGGTCATGCAGGCTGAACCAGCTCTCCAGCGCACTCAGCAGGGCGCTCTCGTCCTCTACCCACTGGACCTGAGTGCCCCAGCTCTCGGCATCCGATTCCGGGGTGCCGATCATGATGACCCGCGCATCCTGTTCGCTGTAAAGACCGACCGAGAAGAGGGCCCCGTCCATGGCGCACTCCACGTCGAGGGACACCCAGGAGAGGGTTGGCGTTACCGCCTGCGGTGCGCAGCGTGCCTCGTTCACCTCCCAGTATCCCTGCTTGCCGCCCTTCTTCACCGCCCGGCCATCGAAGCGCACGCCAGCGGTGATGAAACGTTCCATCAGGAAGCGCTCCGGCAGCCGGATATCCGCCTCGAAGTGCTCCAGCCCGCGAATGAGCAACAGCTCGATGGCGCGGTGAAAGGCGCTCAGGGTGGCGAAATAGCAACCCACCACGGGGCGACCGTCGAAGGTGTGCATCGGCAGGCGGCGAAACCGCCCCCTCACCCCGGCGCCTTTGAACAGCTCGGCGGCTTCCGCCATGTGGCTCTGCGGCAGGAAAAAAACCGGCTCCTGTCCCGGCACCACCACCCGCACCGGCCCCTGCGCGCTCCAGAGCCACATCACGATTTCGGTGCTAGCTGCGTGCCCGTTGCGGCCGCGCACGTCCCGACCGTGGCGGGTCAGGATAAAACCGTCGAGCGGCGGGGTGGCGGGTACGGTGGGCTGGGTTGCAGTCATGAAGGTAAAGGGGCTGTCCGAGAATGGGACTATTGTACGTTCATACAGTGCCAGCTCGCAATCGTCACGCAGGCTGCGAGGCGGGAGTCAAACTGGTAAGCTCGATCCGGTCGTTATTCCCGCCCATCCGGTTCTGACCACTCTTCGCCGACGAAAGGAGTCTCTGTGGCAATCTATTCCCTGCTGGATCAGCTGGCCATCCGCTACCAGCGTTTTGATCATCCCCCCGTGTTTACCTGTGAGGAGGCGAGCAGGCTGCTGCCCGACCTGCCCGCCGCCAAGACCAAAAACCTCTTTTTGCGCGATCCGAAAAGCGAGCGGCTGTTTCTGGTGGTGAGTCCGGAGGAGCGCCGGGTCGATCTCAAGGCGCTGGCAGTCATGCTCGGGGTCAAGCGGCTGAGCTTTGGCTCCCCCGAGCGGCTCGATGCGGTGCTCGGTCTCACCCCGGGCTCGGTGACCCTGCTCGCCATGGTGCGCGATAGCGAACAGGCCGTAGAGCTGGTGGTGGACGAAGCCATCTGGCAAGCCGAACAGGTGCAGTGCCATCCGCTGGTCAACACCGCTACCCTGATCATCCGCCTCGACGACGTGCGCCGTCTGCTGACCCATCTGGGCCGGAAGGCCACCGTGATGCGCTTGCCAGCTGCAATCTGCGATTAACACGAGGGCTGGCGGTGGGGGCAACATTGTCGCCAACACGGCCATATTTCTCGCAGCACAATTGACTGACAAGACAATAAAATGGCGCCATACCACCCGATAAATCGAGTCAGCAGTCGCTATCGTGCATGAAGTCGGGAGCAAGCACATCAGGCCATTTAACCAATTGATAATAGGTTGAATTCATGTTGTGATCGGCCACTGCCAGCAGGCGATACCCCATCGCCCGTTCGTTCACAGGTGACCGTTCCAGAGAGCCCTCGATGCCAAGTCTGTTTTCCTCGGCCCAGTTGTTGAGTCTGGTGCTGTTCGTCACGCTGTCACATATGGGGGTCGCTACCATTTTCGCCGCCATGTGGTACAGCCATCGCCAGATCAGGGCGCTGCTCTACTGGGCGGGGAGCGAGCTGGCCATCGCCGGTGCCTTCAGCTGTCTGCTGCTGCGCCCCCTTGAGGGCGAAGCCTCGCTCGCCAATATTCTGCTGACCAACCTGCTGCTGATGGCGACCCCTCTGCTCTATGAACGGGGGATGCGCCACTTCTTTCGGCGTGAAGCCGACCCGTTCGGCTGGCTGCTGCCCGCCGTCACCGTCGGCGGTTTCGCCATGTTTGCCCTGACGACCTTGCAGCAGCCCCTCACTGATGTACACAGCCGGATCATCGTGCTCTCCGGCGTACTCTCGCTGCAGATTGCGCTGCTTATCTGGCAGCTCTGGCGCTACCAGCGGCTGGCCCCTGTCTATCGGGTCCTGCGCTTTGCCATCCTGCTGCTCGCCCTGCAACTGCTGTTGCAACTGCTGCGGATCGCCAAACACCTCTGGCAGCCGGAGCTGGCGGCCAACTCCTTCACCGATCCGCTGCTCGGGCCGGTGATCCTGCTCAGCCTGCTCTTTACCATCGCCCGCAGTTATCTCTTGCTGAGTCTGGTTCACACCCGCCAGCAGCAGGCCATGCTGGCTACCCAACGCAAGCTGGAGCGGCGTGCCAATCAGGATGAGCTGACCGGCCTGTTCAGCCGCCACTATTTTGAACGCCAGGTGACCCTGCGCGCCCGCGAGATGGCGAACCCCGGCCAGCTGCTGCTGATCGATCTGGACAACTTCAAGCAGATCAACGACCGCCACGGCCACCCCGCCGGTGATGCCATGTTGCGGGCCGTGGGCCATGTAATCGCCAATACCCTGCCCGCCGAGGGGATGGCCGGTCGGCTCGGTGGCGATGAGCTGGCCCTGCTGCGGATGGCAGACCCGCAGACCCTGCCCACCTACTGCCACGCCCTGCAGCAGCAGATCGCCGAGGCAACCGGAGCGCTGGCGGGAGGGCCTATCAGCCTCAGCATCGGCCTCACCTCGCTGCATCCTGGCGAGGGGTTTGCAGCGGCCTACCTGCGGGCGGATCGGGCACTCTATGCCGCCAAGCAGGCTGGAAGGCAACGGGCCTGCGTGCTGGAGCACCACCACAGCGAACCGCAACCGCTGCAGCCCAGCGTGCTCCTGTCATGAGATCGGTTCCCGCTCTGCAGTGCCGCCCGGCCAGGCTGGCAGATGCGCCGGCCTACCGCCGCTATGTCACCGAATGTGCCGAAGCGGGACTGCCGCTCTATCAGGTGGCGCAATTTGATCCGGACGGCTGGCTACAGAGCCTGCTGGACCACGCCGAAGGGCGCAACCTGCCCGACGGATATCTGCCTGCCACCACCTATTTTGCCCTCGATGGCGGGGAGATCATCGCCACCCTGCGCCTGCGTCACGGCGACAATGAGGCAACCCGCCAGTGGCTGGGTCATATCGGTTACGAGACCCGCCCCTCTCGCCGTGGTGAAGGGGCCGCAACCGTGCTGCTGCGCTGGGTACAACAGCAGGTGCTGGCGGTACCGGTGCTGATCAGCTGCGGCGAAGATAATCTGGCCTCCCGCAAGGTCATTACGGCCGCCGGTGGCGTGTTGCTGGGGCGGCGCTTCCATCCGGGGGATCGCCGCTGGCTGGAGATGTACCAGCTAGCCCCCCGGCCGCAGTCGATGCAGCAATAAAAAGAGCGCCCCGAAGGCGCTCTTGTGGCGAGAGTGGCAAGCCGTTAGTAACTGTCTTCCTGCTCGGCCTTCATCCGGGCCTGGCGGGCATAGGCCTCCTCGGCGCTCTCGATCTCGTGCAGCACGGAATCGAGATCGATGGCGGCACGGCTCTCTTCAAAGTGGCCGGTCAGCTCGCTCTCGGGGGTGAGCTTGCCATCTTCAAACAGCGCCCACATCTCCTGGGCATAACGGGTCTTGAGCAGCTCGGGCGCATACATGCCGTAGTAGTTGCGCATGTTGTTGACGTCCCGCTCCAGCATCGCCTTGGCCTGGTTGTTGGCGGCGGCATCCACCACCTGGGGCAGGTCGATGATGACGGGGCCCTGACTATCCACCAGCACGTTGAACTCCGAGAGATCGCCGTGAATAAGGCCAGCACAGAGCATGCGCACCACATAGCGGATCACCTTGTGGTGATCGATGACCGCCTGCTCGGGAGTGAGTGCCACATCGTTGAGGCGCGGCGCGACATTGCCATCCTCGTCGGTGATAAGTTCCATCAGCAGGACGCCGTCGAGGCAGACATAGGGCTGCGGCACCCGCACACCGGCAGCAGCCAGCTTGAACAGGGCATCGACCTCGGTGTTCTGCCACACCTCTTCATGCTGCTTGCGGCCGTACTTGGAGCCCTTCTCCATGGCGCGGGCGCTGCGGCTGTTACGCACCTTGCGCCCCTCCTGATAGACCACGGCCTGCTTGAAGCTGCGCTTGGAGGCCTCTTTATAGACTTTGGCGCAGCGGATCTCGTCGCCGCAGCGCACTACATAGACGTCGGCCTCTTTGCCGCTCATCAACCGGCTGACGACCTCATCGACCAGGCCGTCATCAACCAGAGGTTGGATTCGATTTGGAATTTTCATGGCCGCCCTTTTACCCTATTTCCGCTCTCGAAGATAGCTCCGCGCACGCTCACCTGCCTCTCCCTTTCATAAGACACCCTTTTATCCCCTGTTTGCGCTGTTTTTGTCCAGATGAGCGCCTGAAAAAACGGCACGGCCGCTTACCTTAACCCGCCGCTGAAGCAACAAAAATGGCCCGCAAGCGGGCCAACTTTCAAGGCTCTGGCGGCAAGCCCTGACGAATGCGCCGGATCCCCGCTTCATAGAGGCCGTCATCCCCCACCGGATGCTCCAGGGTTTCGAAGATCTTGAGAAACCACATGTACTGCTCGGGATGGCGGGCCACCTGCATCTCCACCACCCGGTTCATGGCATTGACATCCGCCAGCAGATCGGCGGTGGGATAAGGGTCAAACGGCGGCTCGATCTCCAGCAGATAGCGCCCCTCATCCTCGTCATAGCTGGCGAAGATAGGCACCGCTCTGGCCCCGGTCAGCTTCACCAGCTTGGGCAGCGCCGGCAGGGTCGCCTTGGGGTGGCCGAAAAAGGGAACAAACACACTCGCCTCGCGGCCATGATCCTGATCCGGCAGATAGAAGAAGCTGGCACCGGCGCGGATCGTCTTGACCGCCGGCTTGATGCCGACACTGCGCTCATACACCTTGCCCGCCTTGGCCCGCTCGCGGTTGATGTACCAGTCAAATACCTGATCTTTCGGGCTTTTCATCATGGTACACATGTTGATGCCCATCATGGAGAAGTAGCGACCGATCATATCGACCGCCCAGGTGTGCGGCACCACCAGGATCAGTGGTCGACCCGCGTCTTGCTCCACCTGCACATGCTCCCAGCCGGTGACCTTGATACGGCGGGTCAACCGCGCCTTGCTGCGCCAGCTGAGCTCGCCAAAGCCCATAAAGGTCTTGAGTCCGACCCGGATCGATTTGAGCAGCAGCGCCTGGCGCCCGGCGGCATCCAGTTCGGGAAAGCAGATCTTGAGGTTGGTATCGGCAATATAGGCCTGCTTTTTCGAGAATCGCAGCAGGGTCGGTGAGACCAGATCGGCAAAACGGTCCCGCAGCCTCGCCGGGGTAAATGCCAGCAGGGAGAGCAGCCCCAGTGCGCACCAGCTCCCCCACCATTTGGGATGGAGCAGGCGAGTATGAAATGAGGTATCAAATACCGGATCTAACGGGGACATGGCGGCCATCAAGTCATCAAAAACAAACAGTTATTGTAGTTATCCTGACATTTTTTTCTACCCTCAAGAGGCTGGCCACCAGCCTGCAAGGCACTGATCAGACTAGTTATCACAAAAAAATGGCCCACATGGGGCCATTTCAATGCATACAAATTCAGGATCAGCCGTGGGGCGACAATCCCTTGCGGATCCGCTGGATGCCCTCCTCATAAAGGCCATCCGGTCCCTCCTGATCTTCACGGGTATCAAAAATCTTGAGGAACCACATGTACTGGCCGGGATGACGGGTCAGCTGCTGCTGCACCATGTCGTTCATCCGGCAGGTGTCGGCCATCACATCCTCGGTGGGATAGTTGTCGAACGGTGCGTCAATCTCCAGTCGGTAGCAGTGGTTCGCTTCATCGTAACAAGCGAGCAACGGCACCGCCTTGACGCCACTGACCTGCACCAGACGGGGCAAGGCAGGCAGGGTCGCCTTGGGGTGGCCAAAGAAGGGGGCGAAGATGCTCTTCTCGCGGCCGTGATCCTGATCCGGCAGGTAGAAGAAGCTGCGACCGCTCTTGATAGTTCTGATCACCGCCTTAATCCCGGCGCTGCGCTCATAGACGCGGCAACCGTTCTTGGCCCGTGCCCGGTTGAGGTGCCAATCAAACACCGGATTGCGCGCCCGTTTCATCATGGTGCACATGGGCACCCCGCGCTGGGTGAAGCAGTAACCGGCGGCATCCACCGGCCAGGTGTGGGGCACCACCAGGATCACCGGCCGACCGGCTGCCCGCTCCGCCTCGATATGTTCCCAGCCACTTACCTGCATCCGGCTCATCAGATAACGCTGGCTGCGCATGGTGAACTCGCCAAATCCCAGCAGACTCTTGAGGCCGACCCGGATCGAGGTCAGCGCAATGGCATCGCGCTCTTCCGGGCTCTTGTCCGGGAAGCAGATCTCCAGATTGGTTCTGGCGATATAGAGCTGCTTTTTGGACACACGCAACACCAGCGGCGCCAAAGCATCGGCCAAACGATCGCGCAATCGCACCGGCACAAAAGCCAGCAGCATCAGCAGGCCGAGGGCCAGCCAGCTGAACCAGTAACGGGGATGCAGAAAACGGGTTTCAAAGGAGGAGTTAAATACGGGATCTTGGGGAGACATGATTCGGGGTCAAGCAAAAAAGTTGTGGTGCATTGTAGTCATCCTGACAGGTAATACCAGTTAATTTCATGGCCAGCAACCCGACACGAGCGCGAGGTCAAAAAACCACAAAAAAATGCCCCGCACTGCGGGGCATCTTGCTTATTACACAACCAGAGTGGTGGTTCTTTGTCCATCCATCGTATGACTGGTCGCTTATCCCGTCGCTCTCTGAGCACACTGCTTGACCATGTTCCGATGTCACCTCGTCAAGCGTTAGCGGTGAGCCCCCTGGCGAGCCATGCCGTTGTTCATTGCGGTATCACGCTGCGGCAGAAAGAACATCAGGTAACGCAGTGCCACATAGCCGACGATCACGGTAGCCACCCCCAGCTCGAAGTGGGCCAGCAGTCTGATCTGCTCCACATAGTGGGCCGCTTGCGCAAACCCTTCAACCAGATGGGCCACTTTGAACAGGGCGGTGGCACCGATCACCAGCGGGAAGGTGAAGGCGGCATAACCCGGCGAGAAGGGCAGACGCAACAGCTTGATGAAGGCCAGATAGATGATGCCGGTCATCAGGATGGCGATCCCCAGCAGCACAGCCACCAGCAGCAAGGAAGGATCCTGGCTGACGGTCAGGTAACCTGCAAGAGAGAGGCTGGCAGGGGCCGCCAGGATCGCGATGGTCGGTTTGGCTGCATCCGGCACTTCATGGCTGAAGATCAGGCGATAGAGCATCAGCGGCAGCATCAGGCCGTAGCAGATGATCCCGAACCAGAGCAGACCGTTGGCCAGCGGGGCAAACTGACCGCCCGGGAAGGCCACATCCGCCACGATGATCCCCACCGGCGGCACGAACCAGCTCGGCACCATGTGGTGGATTTCAAACTCTTTGGCGCGATGCCAGATAAAGGTGGCCAGGAACAGCAGGTGAACCGCCACGGCAAACAGCCAGAGGGCCTCGCCCGCTTGCGGCGCAATCATCCCCAGCGCTTTGGAGACCACCATGGTACCCATGGCATAGGTCGGTACCACGCTGCCCACCACGGGGTGAGCCAGATCTTGCAGCAACAAACGGGGGTGAAGCAGAAACTTGAAGGTCAGGATCACCAGCAACACGGCGGCAACGGCGGCGCCCAGCAGCTGCATCCGGCCATCGAAGTGACCGGCATTCTCCCAACACCAACCAAGGCTGGCGATGCCGAGCGCCAGACCCGCCATGGGGGTTGGGGCGGCAGCCAGTGATTTACGGGTTCTTGCGATCATGATGACACCTTTCTATTGATGACTATGGCGATAGGATAATGGCCCCTTATCGTTTACGATATCTAAATGAATTAAATCAATCGTTCAGGAAAACCAAACAGCATGAAACTGACCCTGCAGCAGCTGAAAGTGTTCGCCACCATTGCCCGCTACGGAAACCTTGGCCTTGCCGCCAACGAGCTCTGCCTGAGCAAGGGGGCAGTATCCCAGTCGCTGCAGGAACTGGAGCGCCAGCTCTCCACCCCGCTGTTTGATCGCATTCACCCCAGATTGCAGCTCAACAACGAGGGGCGCCTGCTGCAACCGGCCGCCGAAGAGCTGCTGACCCGGATGCAGGATATCGAGAACCTGTTCAGCCCCGATGCCGAGCCAAGCGGCCAGCTTCGCTTGGGCGCCAGCCAGACCATCGGCAACTACCTGCTGCCGACCCTGCTCGCCAGCAGCAAACAGGAGCTGGGGCTGCCCCCCAAGGTGACCATCAACAACACTCACCTGCTCTGCCATGCGCTGGCCAACTTCGAGCTGGATATGGCGCTGATCGAGGGGGAGAACCACCACCCCGACCTGCTCGCCGAACCCTGGCTGCAGGACGAGATGCTGGTGGTGGCCCCCCCCGGCCACCCGCTTGCCGACAAGGCGGAGCTCTCTCTCTCCCGACTGGGCGGCGAGACCTGGGTGCTGCGTGAAGCGCAATCGGGCAGCCGCGAGCAGTTTATCCAGCAGATCCAGCCCGAGCTGCCCCACTGGCAGGCAGGGCTTGAGCTCAACACCCTGGAGGCGGTAATGCTGGCGGTGGAAAAGGGGCTGGGGATCTCCTTTATCTCACGTCTTGCTGTCTCTGATCGTCTAAAAGATGGCCGCCTGATCGCCCTTCCCCTCACCCGCCGCTTCCCGCGCCAGCTCTCCCTCATCTGGCACAAGCAGAAGTACCACTCCGCCTCCCTGCGCCACTTTCTCCACTTCTGCCGGGCTCAGGTGAACGATGCCGAGGTGATCAGCCCGGAGTAACGCCCACTCAGAGCGCCGCTGAGTTATGGTCTTTTCTGATGTGAATCGCCCCCAGTTCCCTAGACACCTCACAGCCTTAAAATGAGGCAACTATTGGAGGTGTTATGACCCGTCAGCGTTATCCAGAAACATTCAAAATCGAAGCCGTTAAACAAATCACCGAGCGCGGACGGCCGGTGGCTGACGTTGCACGAGCCCTTGGGGTATCCAGCCACAGTCTGTATGCCTGGCTCAAGCAGTACGGCAAGCCTGCTGACCAGCAGCTCGAAGAGTCTGCCTTGCAAGCCGAGATACGCCGCCTGAAAGCCGAACTGCGCCAGGTCACCGAGGAGCGCAATATCCTAAAGGAGGCCGCCGCGTACTTTGCCAGCGAGTCAAGGAAAGGTACGCGTTCATAACCTCCCGACTCGGCCGGTACAGTGTCGTTACCCTGTGCCAGACCCTGGGGGTTCACCGAAGTGGCTTCTACGCGTGGCTGAAACAGCCCGCGTCGCCACGCCAGCAGGAGGACGAACGACTGATAGGATTGGTCAAGCAATCCTGGCTGGAAAGTGGTGCTGTCTACGGTTATCGCAAGATCCATCGCGACCTTCGTGACGCAGGGGAAGCCTGCGGCAAGCACCGTGTGGCCAAATTAATGAAGCGGGAAGGGCTGCGTTCGCAAACAGGCTATCAACGCCGCAAGGGGCATTATGGAGGCAAGAGCCCGCAGGCTGTCCCAAACACGCTGGCACGTCAGTTTAAGGTGCCAGCCCCCAACCTCTCCTGGGTGACTGACATTACCTACATCCGCACTCAAGAAGGGTGGCTGTACCTGGCGGTGGTGCTCGACCTGTTCTCTCGCCAGATCGTCGGCTGGGCGATGAAGTCACGCATGACGGCAGACTTGGCGGTTGATGCGTTATTGATGGCCGTCTGGCGGCGCAAGCCCAAGCAGCCGGTACTGGTGCACTCGGATCAGGGCAGCCAATTTACCGGTGGTGAATGGCAGGACGTTCTGAAGGCCCACAATCTGAGTTGCAGCATGAGCCGACGTGGCAACTGTCACGACAATGCTGTCGCCGAGAGCTTCTTCCAGTTGCTCAAACGGGAGCGGATCAAGCGCAGGATTTACGCGACAAGAGACGAAGCCCGCAGCGACGTGTTTGATTATATCGAGATGTTTTACAACCCAATCAGGCGTCATGGTTCCAATGATGGGCTGTCGCCGGTAGAGTTTGAAAGGCAGTTTATTTTTCAGCAACAAAGTGTCTAGAAAACCAGGGGCGATTCAAGCGCCGGAGCAAACCGTTGTAGAAGTTTTTGAAATCCCGGTGGTGTGACATGTGGAAAGCAATGATGATGCACATTATCTCACTCGCGCTCATGCGCCCGGTACGCTGGCGTTGACGCTGACCGCTAACCAACAATTGCTGGTGCCATTGAGGCATAAATACGGCACAAAAATCATCAACATCACAGAAGAGTTCCAATAACTTGTCCATGCCCGTTCCTTTGTGGTCAGTGTCTTTGTCACTGCAGGATCAGATCTTGGAACGGGCATTGAGTTCATTTTTTACGCCGTTTTTTATCCCGAGTTCAGGTTAACTACAACGGTCAAGTGGGAGAGATCATGGCCTACGTGTGTGCGATGAACAAACTGAATGCCCTTGGTCTGCCTGTCAGAAAGCCCCGAGTGTAGCTGTCACCTGGGGCTGGGGCAGTTGTGGCTTGATGGTTGATTTGGGAAACAACGCCCATTGTCATCCCTCTTTTTTGCCGTTAACCCCAATTACCCGCCACCGCATCCCCAACCCTTCTCCCGCAAAGGGGAGAAGGGAGAAAATCACGGCGAGCATATGGCTGCAAACGGTGCAATTCACTTCGTTCATTGCCCCCCTACACGAGGCATGCTGCCGATATGTTCCCGTTCTCGTGCATCCGATTACGCTTCGCCAATCGAATTAACGATTTAAAACAGGTGGTATCTACACCCACATGCACAATGCTTAGGAAAGATTCAGCAGCGCATAGAGTGTGATATCTGAGCTAAACCCAGTCTCGAGCAATCCGGTGGCCAGCTCCTGTTCGAAACTGAGATTATGTTGGCGGCGAGCGTGATAGCTATAGACAAGCTTGATCACATTCTCTTCGGTTAACTCTCCTTGATGCGCCAGCAGACAAAAGTAGCTGCGTAGCAAAAACAGATCTGCGACCAGCAGGCGATAGGCCGACTCCATCGAGTGCTCGTTGCGATAGGGAAAGTTGAAGTTGTAGATCTGGTAGAGCAAATAGTTATCCAACAAGTGGGGACGTGCGGCCAGAAAGGGGGCGACCTGTTCGCGCCAAAGGCGCGGGAAGAAAGCCATCTTCTCTTGGTCATATTCACCATCGAGTAGCTTGTAGAGGGTGTCCAGGCACTCTTCAATCATGGCCCTTCCCCTGTGGTTGGTATCGTTGGATTGCAGCAGTAAATTGGTCAGGGTTCTCAGTGCCCACCATTGCACGTTAGGCAGCGAGGGAATGGTGTCATACATTGCCTGCAGTTGCCCTTTCTCCAGCAGAGCAACCAGCTCATCGAGAAACTGCTCGTAAGAAGAGTTGCCCTCGTCGTGGTGGATCAACATCCCTATCATCCACAGCCGCATCTCTAGGGAAAGCTCCTGTGTCAGTGCAATCTGATAACTGAGTTGGTTGAGCCGTAAAGCAGCATCCGGCACAGCCAAGAAGAGGGAGGCGGCAGCTTGCTCTTGGGATTCAATCAACATGGCATCAGGATCGAGGAGCAATTGACGGCAGGCTTCGGGGCAAGAGAGGGTGAGACTATCTTTTTGCTGATTTAGAAAGGAGACTGTGCTCCGTGGGTAAGTACTGCAGGTGTTGCTTAGGGCCTGTTCACCAAGGCGGCGGTGAATGGTGCACAACTTGTCGCTGTCGAGAAAAGGGCATACTCCTTGTTCATCGAGCTTCATCCGACCCCAGTCATCATCACTGCTTTTGGTTTTTTGAAGGCATCCACGGGCCATGGCGCGGATCCGCTCATCATCGCTAAACCAGTAGAGTCGAAAGGTGGGCTTGTCTATCTGTATCGACCATCCCTGGCAGCAATGCTCTTCGCACGCAGGACCGATACAGTGGAAGGTGCTGCGAAAACGAGGGACCAAGCGAGTCAACATTGGCATGGAGTTTCCTTATTATTTTCGAGGGTTACCCTCTAGTGTATTGTTGTGAAACGGAGAGCAACTTTTGATAAAGATAAATATAGGAATGCGGGAGAGTGTGCAAACGTTTGTTTTTGTGACCTAGCTCTGTCTAAGTAAATCCGGTTGTCTACCCACTCGTTGTGGACGACTTCCCGGAACAGAGTCGCAATCAATTGCTGATCGGCGGAACCGGGACGGGTAAATCCCACATGGCCATCTGAATCCCCCCTAGAACGCTATGCAGTTCGCCGAGGCAAGCGAGTGCGTTGCTACGCCGTAGTCCTGATCAATTTTGGACGCTGATCCCTGGTCATACTACGTTTCCTGGAGTGACGAACCCTCTTGGCAGCTTCGTCACAAGTGACGAACGTCACACTTCGACACCGTTCTACCTGTTTAGCTCGGTGCGGTGACAAATTTAAATCCCTTTAAATACAACGCATTGAAACCAATTCTTCGCTAAAAACCATTCTGGCCCGTATTTTGCCAACCAGCCCCTATTCTCTCCGTTCGCGACACGACAAGGTAGGCTATGAACCGCTTCGTTATCGCTGACCCCAAGCTTTGTATTGGCTGTGGCACCTGTATGGCGGCCTGCAGTGAAGTACACAAGGCGCAAGGTTTGCAGCAAGCCCCCCGTTTAACCGTTATGCGACACGAGCAGGCGACCATGCCGGTTCAGTGCCGTCACTGTGACGATGCCCCCTGCATCAAGGTGTGCCCGGTCGAGGCAATTCGCCAGACCGGCGATTGCGTGCAACTCAACGAGTCACTCTGCATCGGCTGCAATCTCTGCGCCGTGGCCTGCCCCTTTGGCGCCATCCAGAGCGGCGGCAGCCGTCCGGTGGCCGTGGCCACCAGTTACGACACCTATATCCCCTGCTCCATCCGATCCAGCAACCCCTCCACCTCCGCTGGCCTGCGCTGCTTTGGCGAGGATCTGCTGAGCTGGGAGCCGGGGGTGCGCAGCATCGCCGTCAAGTGCGACCTGTGCGAGTTTCGCGCCGATGGCCCGGCCTGTGTCGGTGCCTGTCCCTCCCAGGCGCTGAAGCTGGTCAATGACGGCGACACCGAACGCGCCGCCCGAATCCGTCGCCAGCAAGCGGCCGACACCAACCCGCAAGGGGCCTCCGCCTTTTCGGCACCCGCCACAGCGCTCCCTGCATCCGATTTATCCACCACAGAGGGAGTTCGCTGATGTTGTCCCCCCTTGTAATGGCTACGCTCCTACTCTTTTTGCTGGGCGCTGCCGCCGGTTTGCTCCTGCAAAAGCTGCCCGCACTGGCCAACCGCCTCAATAGCGGCTTTGCCCTGCTGGGCTCGCTCGCGGGTCTGGTCGTCGCCATCCAGATCTTTGCCCAAGGCGCCCCCGTCGACGGCCAGCTCTGGCTGCTGGGCTCGGTTCATCTGGATATGCTCTCCGCGCTGATGCTGCTGGTGATTAGCACCGTCGGCGTCGCCGTCGCCCTCTACTCCTTTGCCTATATCCGCGAATATCAGGGCAAGGGGGATGTGGCCATCGGCGCACTGATGAACCTCTTCCTCTTTGCCATGGTGGGCATGGTACTGGCCGACAACGCACTGGGCCTGTCTCTTGATCAGATCTTGATCCCCTGCGCCATCAGATCCTTGGCGGCAAGAAAGCCATCCAGTTTACTTTGCA